>CAYVBG010000086.1:0-7164 GCA_964449205.1 uncultured Zetaproteobacteria bacterium
TGGCATAGTCGAACGACACGCCCCAAGCCGAGCCGTCGCCAAGCAGACGGCGAAAATGCGGCTGATCATGCGGGGTGGAGATCACCAACATCTCACGGATGCCGGCCAGCATCAGCGTCGAAATCGGGTAATAGATCATCGGCTTGTCGTAAACCGGCATCAGCTGCTTGCTCACCGCCAATGTGAGCGGGTGCAGCCGCGTGCCGGAACCTCCGGCCAGAATGATGCCCTTCACGGCTCGTTCCGCTCCGGTTTCACACCGTGCCGCGCGCAATCACGGATGCCCATGCGCCCATGCTATGATGACTTCGTAAAAAGTCATCATGACGCCACGCTGACTTCAGCGTTCGCTCCGGCCGGATTCACGCTCCCGACGATCTTCCCTCCGGGCCTTGCGTTCGCGAATACGCGCCTTTTTGGCATCCACCGCGTGCGGGTCGCGCGTCTTGCGCGGCAATGGCCGATAGATTTCCACCCGGTCGCCATCGCGCAGATCGGCGGACATCGCCGTCAGCTTGCCCAACACGCCCACCTTGTTCACAGAAAAATCGATCTCCGGATGTTTTTCGAGGATATGGCTCATCGCGATGGCCTCTTCCACTGTCGTGCCCTCGGGCACATCCAGTTCCTCCAGCGTCTGCTGGTGCGGCAATGCATACGCCACGGTCACCTTCATGCCTTCCCCCCGCGCCGATAGAGCGTCATCGCCCGCTCCTCGAACACCCGCGCCATGGTCATGCAGGCATGCCCGAACACCGGCGAGACGACCATGCCAAGCATCATGCTCCTGAACTCGAATTCAATCGAAAAATGCACCCGACACGACTCCGGACCCGTATTCTCGAACGACCACACGCTCTCCAGAAAACGAAACGGGCCTTCCAGCAACCGAATCTCCACCAGCTTGCCGGGCACAAAGCGGTCGATGGTGCGAAACGCCTGCCGGACGCCCTTGAAATCGGCCACCAGTTCCGCCGTCAGTTCGTCCTGACCGCGTGTCAGCACGCGCGCATCGGCCACCCAGGGCAGAAATTCCGGATAGGACGGAATATCCATGACCACGTCATACATGTGCCGGGCCGGGCAGGCCAACACGCGCACATCCTCGTAGGCGGGCATCAGCGTTTCTTCCCCGCGCGTCGGCCGTCGTAGGGGTTGTCGGTCGCCGCCAGGTCCAGCCGCACCGGCACTCCGGTCAGATCGAAACAGCGTCGGAAGTCCCGTTCCAGCCAACGCCGGTAGCTTGGCCGGACGGCGGCCGGACGATTGCAGAAGATGCGAATGGTTGGCGGACGTGTCGCAATCTGGGTGCAGTATTTCATGCGCACCGCGGCGCCATCGTCGCTGGGCGGATGTTGCCGGTGCTGTGCCTGCTCAAGCCAGCGATTCAATGCGCCGGTGCCCAGTTCCGTTCGGTTGCGACGCGCCGCATCCACGGCTTGCAGGAGCAGCGCCTTCGTGCCCTTGCGCGTGACGGCGGAAATGCGGCGCACCGGCACGTCCGGCAAGCCCCGCATGCGAAAATCCAGACGTTCGGCATAATGACGCCACGCCCCGGCATCCAGCAGATCCACCTTGTTCACGGCCACAATCAACGCGCATCCCTTTTCCCATGCCAGGCCCAGCAGACGCATGTCCTGCTCGGCCACCTCCGCCATTGCATCCAGCACCAGCACCGCCGCATCCGCCCGGGCGAACGCCTGTCTGGCCTTGACGCGCGCCACGAACTCGACGGCGTCCCGGATGCGGGAACGGCGACGTTGCCCCGCCGTGTCCACCAGGCGCACCACGCCGCCGTCCGGCGCATCTTCCCACGGCAAATCCACATCCACGGCGTCGCGCGTGGTTCCGGCCACGGGACTGACCGCCATGCGCTCACGCCCCAGCCAGGCGTTGATGAGCGTGGACTTGCCAACATTGGGCCGGCCAATGACCGCCAGACTGGCAATCACATGCCCGCTCTCCTCCATGTCCCGGCCATCGCCTTGGGGCAGGCGTGCCGCGATCGCCTCGCGCAAGACACGCAGACCATGCCCGTGCAGCGCGGACACTGCCAGAGGCTCGCCCAACCCCAAGGCGAAAAATTCCAGGGCGGACTCCGTCCGCTCGGCCTTGTTCACCACCAACAGCACGGGCAGCCCCTGCCGCCGCAACCGCCCGGCGATGCGCTCGTCCAGCGGCGTCAGCCCCGCCTTGCCATCCACCACCAACAGCACCAGATCGGCCACGTCCAGCGCCGCATCCACCTGCGCCTCGATGCAAGACTGCAACCCGCCCTCGTCGTCCAGGCCAATGCCGCCGGTATCCACGAGCGTCACCGGACGACCTTCCAGCGACCAGGACGCCTCAAGGCGATCCACCGTGACACCCGGACGATCGTCCACGATGGCCCGACGCTCGCGCATCAGGCGATTGAACAGCGTGGACTTGCCAACATTGGGGCGGCCGACAATGGCCACCACGGGCGCGAACTTCACCGGATCAGATACAGGCCGCCCAAATGGGTGCGCACCAGCGCGCCGCCGGCGGCGGCCAGCGGCGTTTGATCCACCCGCCCCGGAACGCTCACCTGTCCCAGCACCCGGCCCTTCGCATCCAACGCAAACACCCGGCCGGTGCTGGACGCCACGAACAAACGACCGCCGGATGCGACCGGCCCCACCAGTTCGCCATCATCCAGCTTGCGCTGCCACAACGTGGCGCCGGTGGCGGCATCCAGCGCCATCACCCGGCCATCGCCGGTGGCAACCAGCAGCTGATCGCCGCGCACCAGAGGTGTGTCCTTCAGCGACAGATTGCGCTGCCAACGCACCTCGCCATCGGCGGCGGACAATCCGGTCAGACGCCCCTGGAAAAACGACACCGCCAGCACGCCGCCGGCCATCACCGGATCGGCCACCGGCGTTTTCATTTCGCTCAATGTCATGGCATCGTTTTGCAACAGCAATTGCCGTCGCCAGACCAGATCGCCCGAGTCCGCGTGCAGCGCCACCACGTCGCCATTGCTGAACACCGCATAAACCATGCCGTTTGCCAGCAGCGGCGAGGTGCCGCGTTGCAGCGAAAAGCCGCCGGCCAGGCCGGAGAAACTCCACCGCTTCTGACCCGCGGCCGAAAATCGATACACGTGATTGTCGGCCGTTTGCATCAGAAAATCGCCGCCTGCGGCCACCGGATGGCCGGTGACGATGGACGGCAGGGCATGTTTCCAGCGAATCACGCCGTGAACCGAATCCACGCCATACAATCCACCCTCGACATCGCTCAACACCACAAGCCCCGGCGACAAAGCCAGCGCACCGGACTCGCAAGGCGCATCCAGCGCAAGACGCAACAATTCTCCGCCATGAAGATCGAACACGTGCACGCGCGCATCGCGACCGCCAATGACGACACGCCCGCCCGCCAGGGCCGGACGGGAAGCCGCCGGGGGCGACATGGGCGCGCGCTGATCCACGTCGCGACTCCAGATCACGGTCAATGCCCCCCCGGTCGCCACCGGCGCCTTCGCGGCCCCGTCGCGGCCCGGCCACCAGGCGCAGCCAGCCAGCAGCGCTGCGGCCAACACAAGGGCACGCCCCGTCATGCGTTCGGCGCGCCCGCCGGCAGACGCGTTCACGAAGAGGCTCCGCCCTTGCCGGGTTTCGTCTGGCGGGAGGCTGCATCCAGCGCCGCAAGCCAGTCGTGAATCCGTTTCTTCAGCCCGGCATCATGCGACACCGCCTGTTCCGCCTGCCGCAAATGCTGGATACGCGCGGCATCGTCGGCGCTGGCACGCGCCAGCAGATATTGCCGCAACTGCTCATAATCGCGCCCCACCGGAGCTTCCAGCGTCTTGCGGGCGGCAGAGGCATCTCCCTTGCGAAGATACAGCGCCGCCAAATCCAGCTCCGCCTGCCAGCCGATCTCGGGATCGGGCGCATTCGCCATCAGCGCCTTCAAATGCGTCTCGGCCCGTGCCGGATCCAGCGGCGCCAGCAGCAATCGCGCCAACCCGGCATAGGCCGTATCGCCATAATCCTTCACCACCCGCTCCAGCAGCGCCTTGCGCGCATCGGCCTGTCGCTCGGCCAGGGCCTGATGATACAGCGTCGCGGCCGAGGCCCGGCGCGCGGCATCGTGCTCGCGCCAGAAGCTGACAGCCGCAATCAGCACAATCACCGCCGCCAGCGTCGCGACCACCAGCTTCTGGTGATCCTGCACCCAGGCCGCCATCCGGGCCGAGCGCATCTCGCGCTTCAGCTCATCCATCTCCTCGCGGGTGACGTCAGGCGAACCAGGCTGATGATCGGGTGTCTTGTCGTTCACGTCGGAAACCTCTCCATCGGCGATTCACGCCGTTCTCCAATCGTTGGCGGGACGCACCCCGCCAAATACGGGCGGCGCGAAAACTAAGGCATCCGGAAGCGAACCGCCACCGTCCGGGCCGCATGCTCCATGTTGCTCAGGCCGATCCGGCCTCGATGCCGGCGCTTTCGCCGCGCTCCATCATCGCCCGAAGCACGCTCTGCACCAGCGTGCCCAGCGGAATGGCCATGAACACCCCCAGAATACCCCAGAAACTGCCGAAGACCAGCACCGCCACGACAATGGCGATGGGATGCATGTCCACCACCTCGGAAAACAGCCACGGCACCAGCACATTGCCGTCCAGCACCTGCACCACCGTGTAGGCGATCAACGCATACAGCGTATCGTCGCTCATGCCCCACTGAAAGAAGGAAAGCAGCACCACGGGGATCGTGACCACCGCCGCGCCAACGAAGGGCACCCATACCGAAATCCCGGTCAGCGCGCCCAGCAGCAACGCATATTGATGACCACACAGCCCCAATGCGATCCAGGTTGCCGCGCCGACCACCAGCATCTCCCAGACCTTGCCGCGCAAATAGTTGCCGATCTGTACATCCACCTCATGCCAGACCCGGCGCAGCAAGCGGCGCTCGCGCGGCAGGAATCGCTGCGTCCAGCGCAGAATCTGTTCCTTGTCCTTGAGCAGAAAAAACACCAACACCGGCACCAGCACGGCGTAGATCAACAGGGTGATCAGGCCCGGAATCGAGGCCAGTGAAAACGAGAACACCGCCGCGCCCCATTCCTGGAGCTTGCCTGCCAGCATCGTCGCCAGGTTCTGCACATAATCCGGCTTGATCCACCCGGCGTATTTCACCTGCAGCGTATGCAGGAAATCGCGCAGGCTGGTCACATACTGCGGCGCCTGCGACACCAGCCGCCCCACCTGTTCAGACAGCACCGGCAGCACCGCAAGCAGCGCAAACAGCCCCAGCAGCGTCACGGCCGCCCCCACCAGCAGAATGGCCGTCAGCCTCGGCACGCGGCAGCGTTCCAGCAACGCCACCACACCATCCAGCACATAGGCCAGCGCGATGGCGACGAGCAATGGCGCCAACACGTTGCCAAACAGTGACAACAGCGCGAAAATGACCAGCAACGAGGCCAGCAGCGCCACCATCTCGCTGTCCGCCAGCTGGCGCTCCAGCCATGGCTTCAACCGCACGAACTGCTCCGGTCGCGCTTCGCCGGCCAGCCGGCCGCCACCAGCCACGCCGCGCACAGACTGGCAGCCAAATGCAGCGCCTCGCTCGCGCCGTGCAACATGCCGAAACGCTGACGAAGCGGCGACGTCGCGGAAACAGCGTCGATGGGCCCCATCTGATGTTTGATCCCGGCCATCATCGGCGCCAGCAGGAATTCGTTGGCCCCCACCAGCGCAACCAGCGCCGCCAGCGGAATCCAGCGCCCCCGGCCAGGCGCGCGCCCGCGCCAGAACAGGGCCGTGGCCAGCGCCAACATCAGCACGCCCCGATTGCTCATATGAAACAAAACGCCGGCAATCTCGCCGGCCTGCGCCCGCGTCGGCAAATGCGCAAACAACACCGGCGCGGCCAGGAACCCCGGCACCACCAGCAGGGCAAGTATCAGCGCCAGCGCCAGCCGCCCGGCACCGGCGCGCAAACAGGCCGCCGACAGGCATCCGCGGCGCAAGTCAGATATAGCGCACGTCCTGAATCTCATACTCGCGCTCGCCGCCCGGCGCCTGCACCACGGCCACATCGCCGGCCTCCTTGCCGATCAGCGCGCGCGCAATCGGCGAAGTGATGGACACCTTGCCTTGCTCCAGATCGGCTTCGTCCACGCCGACAATCTGATAGGTGACTTCGTTCCCCGTTTCCAGATCGATCAGATCCACCGTGGCGCCGAACACGATTTTGTCCGACCGGATGGTGGCGGGATCAATGATATGCGCCCGCGCCAGCTTGTCCTCCAGCTCGCGAATACGCCCTTCGTTGAAGCCCTGCTCTTCCTTGGCCGCGTGATATTCGGCATTCTCGGAGAGATCGCCGTGCGCGCGGGCGGTGGCAATGGCATCCACGATTTTCGCCCGCTTTTCCCCCTTCAGGTACTTGAGCTCCTCGCGCAGGGCCTCCGCGCCTTGTTTGGTCATGGGTACCCGTTCCATGGCGTCAGTCCTCCCTGATTCGCGCATGATGGCTCTGGATGCTGGCAACTTCCAAAAGCCCCGCCGAACGCGCAATGGCCTCGGCCGCCGCCAGCCCGCCGGCCATCGTGGTGAAATACGGAATGCCGCGATCCAGCGCCGCCTGCCGGATGGATTTGGAGTCGGCGATGGCCCGCGCACCCTCGGTGGTGTTCACGATAAGATCCACATCGCCGGAAAGCAAGCGGTCCACGATATGCGGCCGCGCCCCGTCGGTGACCTTGGCGACATGCGTGCAGGGAATATCCGCCGCCCCCAGCGCCGCGTGCGTACCGGTGGTGGCCAGAATCTCGAACCCCGCCCCGGCCAGCATGCGCCCCAGCCGCACCGCCGCCGGTTTGTCCTCGTCGCGCACGGAAATGAACGCGCGTCCGCGCCGGGGCAGGCGCACGCCCGCGCCCAGCTGCGCCTTGTTGAAGGCGGTCGGAAAATCCGCCGCGATGCCCATCACCTCGCCGGTGGATTTCATTTCGGGGCTCAAGAGCGGATCAACCCCCCGGAACTTGACGAACGGGAATACCGCCTCCTTGACCGCCCGATACGCCGTCGGTTGCGGCACTTCCATCAATCCCAGATCGTCCAGCGTCCGCCCGGCCATGATACGCGCCGCCGCCTTGGCCAGCGGCACGCCCGTGGCCTTGGAC
>CAYVBG010000087.1:0-7002 GCA_964449205.1 uncultured Zetaproteobacteria bacterium
ACACGGCATCGATTTTCCGGTGTTTGTCGATCCCGGCGGCAAAGGTATCGTCAAGCCGCTGCTGGGCATATCGCGATATCCGGAAACCCTGGTCACAAACAGGGAGGGGCGCGTGGTCACCAAAGTGGTCGGCGCCTTTCCGTGGGCGGACAGCCGCACGGTGAAGGCGCTGAAATACATCGCCCGGCACGGCAGACTGCCGGAGGAATGAGGGTGCGCGCGCCCGAGCCCCGTCCGGACGCCATGATCGCCCCGTCTGTGGAACGCGGCTTCCGGCACAGCCTGTTCGCGCCCCTGGCCGCATGGCTGCTGCTGATTCTGGCGCTGGTCGCGTTTGCCGGCTGGGAGCTGTTGCGCGACATCTCCAGGCTGCATGCCCGCATGACCGTGATCGAACAGGCCAATCGCCAAAGCCATGCGCTGCACGATCTGGAAATGCGTTTCCGGAACATGGCAACCCATGTGCGCAACTACCTGATTTCCGGTGCGCCCGACGAAATCCGGGCCAGCGAACAGGCCACACGCCGGATACGCGACCAGCTTGATCGCGCCATTGTGCCGGAACCCGTCGCCAGCGAAGCGAAAACGACACTGCAACGCATGCGCGCCATCGCGCAACATATCTTCGCCCTGCCCTTTTCCACCGGCAACATGGAAGGCCCGATCCTCGCCCGTGAGATGGACCGGCAACTGCTGCAACTCGTGCGCACGATGTCGGCACGACATCATCGCATGGATGCCGAGGTGGCCGCCTCCATGCATGCGGCCACGGCCCTGCATCTCGACATGCGCGGCGATCTCGCGCTGTCGCTGGCGGTGTTGGTGGCCTTGTTGCTCACATTCAGCGCCTTTCTGTACCGCCGGACAGTGCGGCCGCTGACCGTGTTGCGTGATCGGGTGGCGCGCATCGGGGCGGGCGATTTTTCGCCGTCCTGCCCGGATTTTGGCGACAACGAAATTGGCGACCTTTCCCGCGCCCTGAACCTGATGGGCGACACATTGCGGCAGCGAAACCGCGAACTGGCCGAGGCCAGAAGCCTCGCGGCCCATCAGGAAAAGATGCAGGCGCTTGGCCTCATGGCCGCAAACATCGCGCACGAAATCGGCAATCCGCTGTCGGCCGCCAAAGTATCCATGGATGTCTGCCGGGCCAAGCTGGAGCGCGCCCGGATCGACGACGCCCGCCGCTATCTGGAAGCGGCGTGGGAAGAACTGCACCGGACAGAACGCATCATCGGCCACATGCTCGACTACAGCCGAAGGGCCTCCTCCGGCCTGGCGACCGATTTCACCGCCAACACGGTCATCGACAGCGCCGTCACACTGGCCCGCATGGCCCGCCGTGGCAGAAAACCCTCGTTCACCGTGGACATTGCTCCCGATCTGCCGCCGATTCACGGCAACGAAGACATGACACGGCAGGTGCTGGTCAACTTGCTGATCAACGCCCTGGACGCATCCGGACCTGCCGGCCGCATTCACATCGAGGCGCACATGGACGATGGCGGCATCCATATCGACGTGGCGGATTCCGGAGATGGGGTGCCCGAGGAAATCCGTGACCGCATCTTTTCTCCATTGTTCACGACCAAGTCCGGGAAGCATGGTGCCGGACTGGGCCTGGCCATCAGCCGCGACCTGATGCGCCGCATGGACGGCGAGTTGACACTGGTTGAAACCAATGAAAACGGCAGCCGCTTCCGGCTGACATTCCCCACACGAACCCAGGAGACATCCCATGCATGTGCTGATCGTTGAGGACGAAACCCGCATCCGCGAGGGCATCGCGGAGATGCTGCGCGACGAGGGGTACGAAACCAGCGAGGCCGGCACGCTCCAGCATGGGTTGGAAGCCATCGGTCAGCGCGCGCCCGACGTGGTGCTGAGCGACATCCATCTGCCGGATGGAGATGGCTTCAGCCTGCTGGCGTTCTGCGAACAACAACCGGACGACATTCCGGTCATCTTCATGACCGCTTTCGGCAGCCGGGAGCTTGCGCTCCAGGCCATCGAGGAAGGCGCCTGCGACTACATCACCAAGCCCATCCGGTTCGATGAACTGTTCGCCCGGCTGGCGCGACTGGGCAAAGCGCGGGAAACCCGCGATCGCATCGCGCACAGCGGGGAAGGCGACAGGACGGGAAACGACGCCAACCGCGCCGCCATGCTTGGAGACTCCCGTGCCATGCGCCGGGTGCGCAACATCGTGGACAAGGCAGCCGGCACCGATGCCCCCGTGCTGATCACCGGCGAGACTGGCGTAGGCAAGGGGCTGGTGGCCCGACTGATTCACGACGCCAGCCCCCGGGCCTCGCACCCCTTTCTGCGCATCAACTGCGCCTCAATCCCGGACAACCTGCTGGAGTCGGAGCTGTTCGGCTACCGCAAGGGCGCGTTCACCGGCGCCGAGCGCCACCGGCGCGGTCTGTTGGAGGAAGTGGGCGACGGCACCCTGTTTCTCGATGAAATCGGCGACATGCCCCTGCCGCTTCAGGCCAAGCTGCTGCATGTGCTGGACGACGGCGTGTTTCGTCCGCTGGGCGGAGATCGGGATTCGCGCTTTTCCGGACGCATCGTGGCCGCGACCAACATCACCACCGAACGCATGCTCGCCGGCGACCGCTTTCGCACCGATCTTTACTATCGTCTTTCCGTCCTTACCATCGAGATTCCTCCCTTGCGCGAACGACCGGAAGACATCCTGCCCCTGGCGGAAAAGTTCTACCGTGAAACCGCGCGCAAGCTCGGCAAGGACGATGCGCCATTGCCGTCGTCCGTAGCCGGCCTCATCCAGACGCAGAGCTGGCCCGGAAACGTGCGCCAGCTGCGCAACTACATCGAGCGACTGCTGATTCTCGACGACACGGCGCACGATGCGCGGGACGCGGCGCACGATGCCAGCCTGGCGCCGGCGACCCGGCGTTTCGAGCGGGCATGGATTCGACGTGTCATCAACGAATGCGGCGGCGACAAGGCAGAGGCGGCCAAACGTCTGGGCATCGGCCTGTCCACCCTGTATCGCAAGCTTGAAGACGCATGAGGGCATGCCGGCGACCCCGGCGCCGCAATCGGGGAGAGACTTCCCGTTTCCGGGAAAACTCCCATGAAAAACTTTCCGGTTTCGGGAAAGCTTGGATCGCCTCGATGCCACGCCGCCGACCTCCAACATGTTGTTTTTCTTGCTCTTTCACAGACCGCTCCAGCCGATCCCGCACGCGCCGGTGAAGATGGCATCATGCTTGTTAGTTTCTGCTGATTCCCGTCCGCTTCTGGAGGAATCACGCATCGTAACTGCAACCAACACAACACTCGAATGGGAGGATCCATATGCGATTGAAGAAAACACTGTTCTCGGCGGCGGCATTCGCCATGCTGGGAGCGAGCGCGTCCGTGCTGGCTCCGGGCAAGGCGGAGGCGTTGCCAGCGTTCGCGCGGCAGACCGGCGCGGCGTGTCTGAGCTGCCATTTCCAGACATTCCCGTCGCTCAAGGCCTTCGGCCGCTCGTTCATGATGAACTCGTTCACCGACGTGGGCGATCAGGCGCTGGTCGAGGATGACAACCTGTCCATCCCGTCCGTGCTGAATGCCACGTTCGAGGTGCGTGGCAACGTGACCAACACCAGCGTCTCGGGCAACACTCTGCCCAGCGCCACCACCTACACGATTCCGGACGCCGCGCGCCTGTTCGTCGCTGGCCGCATCGGCTCGAACACCGGCGCTTTCATCGCCTTCATGCCGAACATGCCGGCGCCGATGGGCCCGACCCCGGTCTGGATGTTGCTGAACTCGTGGGACGTGGGTGACTTCAAGGTCGGCTTCGGCGCGCACAAGAGCCCGTGGGGCGGCTCCAACGTGATGGAGGTCTCCAATGTGTTCGGTCATCGCGGCGACAAACTGGCCGGCCAGGATGTCTCCGCCATCAGCGCCTCCGGCTTCACCCAGATGACCACCGGCATCGGCGGCTGGGTAGGCAACGACATGGGCTACCTGCAGTTCTCACTGATCGCGCCTTCCTTGGCCACCACTGGCGCCACGAATGTGGGGCTGAAGATGGGCAAGCTGGTCCGCGGCGTGGCCACGATTGATCTGGCCGGCTGGGATACGCTGATCGGCTTCGGCATCGTGGGCGGCAAGGCCGGCAAGCCGGTGGCGGGCGACAATGGCGCCGGTGCCGCCGAAATCCCGATGGACTTGCAGTTCATCGACGTGCAGCTGCAGGGCGAAGTGGGCGACGCGACCGTGGGTGTCTATGCCGACTGGGCCCATGCCAAGGGCAAGACCGGCGCGACCGGCTCGGGCAACTACTATGGCCGGCAGGGCGGTTTCATGAACATGGCGGCCCCTGCCAACGTGACCGGCAACAAGTACGACGGCTATTCCATCCGTGCCGAGGTGGGCCCGACCACGAACTTCCTGGTGGGCATCGGCTACGGTCGCCAGAAGTACAGCAACGCCAATCCGGCCAACAGCACGACCGTCAACCACTATCAGCTGGCGGCCACCTACAAGGTGTACCAGAACTTCGACATCAATCTGGTGTATTCCAATGAGAAGGAAACAACCGGTGGAGCGTCTGCGACCACGCGTTCCCTGAAGCTCGAAGTGGATGCCTTGATGTAATTGCGGTCGTACCCGCAAGTGGAAAAGGGAGGCATATTCGCCTCCCTTTTTCAATCGGACTTCATCACCCCTGTCTCGTTTCAACCATTCCGGGAGGTTTCATGCCAATGCAAACCCAGATCCAACTCATCCTTCAACCCGTGCGACACGGCCTGTTGCTGTCGGTCCTGGCGCTGATGCTGGGCATCGGCTGGGCCGGCTATCTCGCGATCAACCATGAACAACTGCATGGCGGATTCGAGAAGCAGGAACAGGCGGCCACCCACGGCGAGCACGCGCTCCGCCAACCCGCCGCGCCGTGGGCCGGCCTCATGATTCCCGAGGCCAATGCGCACGGAAACGAACCCCATGCCGCCGCCCCATCGGAAGCAAAAGGCGCCGGCCATGCGCACCAGCATTCGCACTCCGGCAGTCTGGCCACCGACGCCATGCAGCGCCTGCTGCGCGGCCACATCCACTGGATGGGGCTGGGCATTCTCTCCACGGTGTTGCTGCTGTTGATTGCGTTCACCTCGCTGAAATCCTGCTGGAAAGCCCTTCTGGGCTGGACATTCGGCTTGGGCGCGCTGGCCTATCCGCTGGCCTGGATTCTGATGGGCTTTCGCACCGTCGCGCTCGGCCCGGACATGGCCGAGCAAAGCGTCACCTGGCTGTTCGCGCCGGCGGCCGGCGCGGTGCTGGTCTCGCTGATCGCGGCATTCTGCGTGGTCGCCGTGGACATGCTTGGGTGGCAACGACGCATTCCGCTGGGTCGCCGGCTGTTCGACTCCCCGGCATGAGTGGCAGACGCGGTTGAGTCCGCTATACTGATGCCCATGGGCATGGCACATACCGACCCCGTCTGCGGCATGGAAGTGCCGGAGAGCAGCGAGCATGCGCGCGAGTTTCGCGGCGCGACCTTCCGCTTCTGCAGCGCGCATTGTCTGGAGCGATTCAACGAAAGCCCCGACGCCTGGATGCCGGAGGATGCGGCCATCGATCCCGTTTGCGGCATGAAGGTGCCGCGCTTCTCGGACAACCGCGTGGAGCATGCCGGCCATGCGTATTTCTTCTGCTCCGCGCACTGCATCGAAAAGTTCGAGGCCGATCCGGCGTCGTTCGAGGGCAAGGATGCGCCCGAGGCGCATGCCCGGCCCGAAGCGCCCGCCGCGTCGGCGGATCCCGATGCGATGTATTTCTGCCCGATGTGTCCGGGTCAGGAGCAGAAGGGGCCGGGTATCTGCAAGGTCTGCGGCATGGCGCTGGAGCCGATGGGCGCGCCCGCCCTGCCGCAGAAGACGGAATATGTGTGCCCGATGCATCCGGAGATCGTCCGCGACGCACCCGGCAACTGCCCGAAATGCGGCATGGCGCTGGAGCCGCGCACGGTCGTCGTCGAGGAGGAGAATCCGGAGCTGGTGGACATGACGCGCCGGTTCAAGGTGAGCGTGGCGCTGGCGGCGCCGGTGTTCCTGCTGGCGATGGCGGCCGATCTCGCGCCGGGCTGGCTGCCGGCGGGGCTTTCGATGAAGGCCGTGCAGTGGATCGAGTTCCTGCTCGCCACGCCGGTCGTGCTGTGGGGCGGCTGGCCGTTCTTCGAGCGATTCTGGCTGTCGGTCAAAACCTGGAATCTGAACATGTTCACATTGATCGGCCTCGGCGTGGGCGTGGCATGGATCTACAGCGTCGTCGCGCTGCTCTTCCCCGGCCTGTTTCCGCCGGTGATGCGCATGGAGGGCGGGCTTGTGGATGTGTATTTCGAGGCGGCGGCGGTCATCGTCACCCTCGTGCTGCTCGGGCAGGTGCTGGAGCTGCGCGCCCGCTCGAAAACGAACGAGGCCATCAAGATGCTGCTCGGCATGAGCCCCAAGACCGCCCGCAAGGTGCATGAGGATGGTCGCGAGGAGGATGTGCCGCTCGATCAGGTGCATCCGGGCGATGTGCTGCGCGTGCGCCCCGGCGAGAAAGTGCCGGTGGACGGCGTGGTGATCGAGGGCGAAAGCCATGTGGACGAATCGATGGTGACCGGCGAGCCCGCGCCGGTGGCCAAGCGCGCGGGCGACCGGTTGATCGGCGCAACGGTGAACGGCAACGGAACCTTGCTGATGCAGGCCGAGAAGATCGGCGCGGACACATTGCTTTCGCGCATCGTGCAGATGGTCGCCGAGGCGCAGCGCTCGCGCGCGCCGATCCAGAAGCTGGCCGATCAGGTGGCCGGGTACTTCGTGCCGGCGGTGGTGGCGGTGGCGGTGATCGCCTTCGCGGTCTGGTTCATGGTCGGCCCCGAGCCGCGGCTGGCGCATGCGGTGGTGAACGCCGTGGCCGTGCTCATCATCGCCTGCCCCTGCGCTTTGTTACACCGGTGAGCGGGGCATGGGCGCACTGGAATACGCGCCCGGGATC
>CAYVBG010000088.1:0-6973 GCA_964449205.1 uncultured Zetaproteobacteria bacterium
GAGCGGACGGGACTCGAACCCGCGACCTCCGGCGTGACAGGCCGGCATTCTAACCGACTGAACTACCGCTCCAATGCATCAGCAAGCGAATGGTGGGCGAAACAGGGCTCGAACCTGTGACCTACGGCTTGTAAGGCCGTTGCTCTCCCAGCTGAGCTATTCGCCCGCTGCGGGAATGCGCCGCATGCTGCCGGGGCCGGGCATCCGGCCCCGCAAGCAGGACGGGCCAACCACGGACCCGCTGCGCGAACGTTACTTGACGGCGTCTTTCAGGGCCTTGCCCGCCTTGAACTTCGGTGCCCTGGACGGCCCCACGTGAATCGTTTCACCGGTGCGCGGGTTGCGTGCCGTCCGCGCTGCGCGGTCCGCCACGGAAAAGGTTCCGAACCCGACCAAACTTACCGAATCGCCCTTCTTCAGCGCATCGGTGATGCCACCAATCACGGCCTCGACGGCCGCCGCCGCGCTGGCCTTGCTCAGTCCGGCGGTGTCCGCCACATATCCGATCAATTCTGCCTTATTCAATGTTTCCTCCCGGAGCATTATTGGGTTTGGCAACTATAAGGCCTCCCCCCCGTGCCATGTCAATCATATTTTTGTCCGCCCGCCGCGGAATCCGGCATGTGAGCCTAATGCGCGCGTGACACGCCCGGATCGAGGTAGATATCCTCGATGGCTGGCGGTGCAAAGCCGGCGCCCGCCCGCATGCCTTCCGGAAGATGTGCCAGAGCGTGCTCCAGCACCTCGTCCATGTGCCGAACAGTACGGATTTTCAGGCCTTTGACAACATGTTCCGGCACATCACGCAAGTCCTTTTCATTCTCGTCAGGAATCAGCACGGTGGTCAGACCGCCGCGATGCGCAGCCAGCAACTTCTCCTTCAGACCACCGATGGGAAGGGCCTTGCCGCGCAAGGTGATTTCACCCGTCATGCACACCTTGCGCCGCACCGGAATGCCGGTGAGCGCGCTGACGATGGAGGTGGCCATTGCCAGGCCCGCCGAGGGCCCGTCCTTCGGGATTGCGCCTTCCGGCACATGGACATGGATATCCACCTTCTGGTGAAAATCGGGCTTCAACCCCAGCTGCGCGGCGCGCGAGCGCACATAGGTCAATGCGGCCTGCACCGATTCCTGCATCACGTCGCCCACCTGTCCGGTGACTGTCAGCTTGCCCTTGCCCGGCATCAACGCCGTCTCAATCTGCAGCAGCTCGCCGCCGACCTCCGTCCAGGCCAGACCCGTCACGACGCCAACCTGATCTTCCTCTTCGGCCACACCGAACCGGAATTGTTTCACACCCAGCCATTCCTCCAGTTCGTCAGCAGCGACCTCGATGACACGTTTTCTGTCGTCCGCCTCCTGCACGATTCGCCGCGCGGCCTTGCGACACAAGGTTGCCAGCATGCGCTCCAGATTGCGCACGCCAGCCTCCCGCGTGTAATAGCGGATGATATCGCGCAACACCTTCTCGCCGATGGCCAGCTGCTCCGGCTTCAGACCATGATCGGCCAGTTTCCGGGGCAACAGATGATGGCGGGCGATATGCACCTTTTCATCCTCGGTGTAGCCCGGAATACGAATGATTTCCATCCTGTCGAGCAATGCCGAGGGGATATTCAGACTGTTGGCGGTGGTAATGAACATGACCTCGGAGAGGTCATAGTCCACCTCCAGATAGTGGTCGTTGAACGCGTGATTCTGCTCCGGATCCAGCACCTCCAGCAACGCCGAGGCCGGATCGCCCCGGAAATCGGCGCCCAGCTTGTCGATCTCGTCCAGCAGAATCAGAGGATTGCGCGTACCTGCCCGCTTCATGGACTGAATGATCTTGCCCGGCAGCGCGCCGATGTAGGTGCGGCGGTGGCCGCGAATCTCGGCCTCGTCGCGCACGCCGCCCAGGCTCATGCGCACGAAACGCCGGTTGGTGGCGCGGGCAATGGACTTGCCGAGGCTGGTCTTGCCCACACCCGGAGGGCCGACAAAGCAAAGAATCGGCCCCTTCATCTTCCGCACCAGTTGCAGCACGGCCAAATGCTCCAGAATCCGCTCCTTGACCTTGTCCAGCCCGTAGTGATCCTCGTTCAGCACCCGCTCGGCCACATTCAGATCGCGCCGAACACGGCTTCGCTTGCGCCAGGGTATCTCCACCAGCCAATCCAGATAGTTGCGCACCACCGTGGCCTCGGCGCTCATCGGCGGCATCATCTTCAGTTTCTTGAGCTCGGCGCGCGCCTTGGCCTCGGCCTCTTTGCCCATGCCGGCCTCGGCGATCTTTTTCTCCAGCTCCTCGATATCCGACTGCTCATCGCTTTCGCCCAGTTCCTTCTGGATGGCCTTCATCTGTTCGGTCAGATAGTACTCGCGTTGGCTCTTCTCCATCTGCCGCTTGACGCGCGAACGAATGCGCTTTTCCACCTGCAACCGCTCCATCTCGTCTTCCATGATGGCATACAGATGCTCCAGCCGTTCCACGACCGACGACATCTCCAGCAGCGCCTGCTTGTCTTCCAGGCGGAGGCTCAGATGGGCGGCGATGGTGTCCGCCAGTTTGCCGGCGTCGTCCAGGCCGGTCAGCGACATCATCACCTCGGGCGGCACCTTGCGGTTGAGCTTGGCATACTGTTCGAACTGCTGAAGCAGGCTCTTGACCAGCACCTCCACCTCGCGCGCGTCATCCGACGCATCCTCCAGCAACCGGTAGGCGGCTCGCAGACAGTCCCCACCCACGTCCAGCCGCACCACCTCCGCGCGCGGTCCGCCCTCCACCAGCACCTTGATGGTGCCATCCGGCAGTTTCAGCAACTGCAGGATGTGACCGACCACGCCGATGCGATACAGCCCCTCCTCGGCAGGATCATCCTCGGCGGCATCTTTCTGGGCCAGCAGCAAAATCTGCTTGCCGCTGCGCATCACCTCCTCCAGCGCATGCACGGATTTGTCACGCCCCACGAACAGCGGCACGATCATGTGCGGAAACACCACGATGTCCCGCAGCGGCAGCACCGGAAGAAAGCCTTCCTCCGCAGCGGTTGCGGCGTCGTCCTGATTCCATTCGCCCATGGATTCACTCCCTGTCAGCACAGCCGGCCCGTTGGCCGGCGCATGTCGTGTGTTCTTTTGTCTGAACGGTTCGGTTCCGCACCGTCGCAACCCGACGAGCTCCCGGCGGTGCGGAACGCCGGATCAAGTCGCGGCGGCGGCCTCGTCCTGGTCGGCAAGCACCAGCATCGGACTGGCACGCCCTTCGACCACCTCGGCGTTGACAATGCACTTCCGCACATCGCCGCGCGAAGGAATGTCGTACATCACATCGAGCATCACGGATTCCATGATGGCGCGCAATCCCCGCGCGCCCGTCTTGCGCGCGATGGCCTTGTCGGCGATGGCCCCCAATGCATCGTCCGTGAAACTCAGTTCCACGCCGTCGTACTCCAGCAAGGCCTTGTATTGCTTCACCAGCGCGTTTTTCGGCTCGGTCAGGATGCGCAGCAGCGCCGCGCGATCGAGCTGGTGCAGCGTGGCCACCACCGGCAGCCGGCCCACCAACTCCGGGATCAGGCCGTACTGGATCAGATCCTCCGGCTCCACACGGCTCAAAATCGCGCCGATATCCTTTTCTTCCTCGGACGTCACGCGCGCCTCGAAACCGATGGAACGCTTCTCGCTGCGCTGCTCGATGATTTTCTCCAGCCCCGCGAACGCGCCGCCCAAAATAAACAGGATATTCGTCGTATCCACCTGCATGAACTCCTGCTGCGGATGCTTGCGTCCGCCTTGGGGCGGCACGGCAGCCACGGTGCCCTCGATCAGCTTCAACAATGCCTGCTGCACGCCCTCGCCGGACACGTCGCGCGTGATGGACGGCGAATCTGCCTTGCGCGAGAGCTTGTCCACCTCATCGATATACACGATGCCGCGTTGCGCCTTTTCCACGTCGTAATCGGCCGCCTGCAACAGCTTGAGGATGATATTTTCGACATCCTCGCCCACATAGCCGGCCTCGGTCAGCGTGGTGGCATCGGCCATCGTGAACGGCACGTCGAACACCTTGGCCAGCGTCTGGGCCAGCAGCGTCTTGCCGCATCCGGTGGGCCCCAGAAGCAGCACGTTGCTCTTGGCGATTTCGATCTCCGACTTCTTGTTGTGTTCGATGCGCTTGTAGTGATTGTACACGGCCACCGAGAGCATGCGCTTGGGCTGCTCTTGGCCAATCACATAGTCGTCGAGAAACGCCTTGATCTCGGCCGGTCGGGGGATGCCGTCCTTGCGTTTGTCCTGCTCCTGCGCGCCGGCGGCCTCTTCCTGGATGATTTCGTTGCACAGCTCAATGCACTCATCGCAAATGAACACCGTCGGCCCGGCAATCAGCTTCCTGACGTCGTGCTGACTCTTGCCACAAAACGAGCAATACAGGGTGGAATCGCCGCCTTTATTCTCCGCCATCCTTGCCTCCGGTTCGACTGCCGGCCGACTCGCCATCCGCATCGGGGCGGCGGGTCAGCACCTTGTCAATCAAACCGTAATCGCAAGCATCCTCGGCGGTCAAGAAGAAATCGCGCTCCACGTCCTCGGCGATGCGTTCCACCGGCTGACCGGTGTTTTGGGCCAGCATCTGGTTCAGGCGTTCCTTGAGCTTGAGAATCTCGCGCGCATGGATCTCGATATCCGTCGCCTGCCCCTGAAAGCCACCCAGGGGCTGGTGAATCATGATCCGCGCATTGGGCAGCGCGAAGCGCTTGCCGGGCGCGCCGGCGGCCAGCAGGTGCGCTCCCATGCTTGCCGCCTGCCCCAGGCACAGCGTGGACACGTCGCAACGGATGTAGCGCATGGTGTCGTAAATGGCGAGCCCGGCCGTCACCAGACCACCGGGGGAATTGATATAGAGGTAGATATCCTTGTCCGGCGCCTCGGATTCGAGAAACAACAACTGCGCCGTCACCAGATCGGCCGTGTGATCCTCGATGGGCCCGGCCAGGAAAATGATGCGTTCCTTGAGCAGGCGGGAGAAAATGTCGTAGGAGCGTTCCCCCCGGGGGGTCTGCTCCACCACGATGGGCACGAGATTCATGCTGCCTCCTTGCTGTCGTCGCCTTCGCCGGCCTCCTGACGCCGCTGCCACTCGGACAGGCTCATGCGCACGGGGCGCGCGCCGGCGCGCTCGATGATGCACGCCACGCATTTTTTCTCAAGCAGCTCGCCTCGAATCGCATCCATCTGCTCCTGCTGGCCACGCACCCAGTTCACGAATGCCTCGCGTTGTTCCTCGGGATAATTCGCCGCCCGGGCCTGCAACTCCGCCTCCATCTCGTCGTCGCCAACATTCAACCCGTGCGCCTCCCGCACGGCATTGAGTAACAGCGACACGGCCAGCGACCGCTCCGCCCGCCGGCGAAGCTCCTCGTTCCAGACCGGATCTTCAAGCATCTCCGGCGTGGCATCCATGCCCTGCTCGCGCATTGAGCGCACCATTCTGGCCTGCGTTTCCCGCATGTCCTGGCGAATCATCGCCTCCGGCACATGCACATCGCAGGCCGCCAACAGAGCATCGAACACCGCCTGCCGCGTGCTCTCGAACGACGCCTGCGCCGCCTCGGCGGCCAATCGCTTGCGAATATCCTCGCGCAGCGCCGCAGCATCATCGAAGTTCAGCATCGCCGCCAGTTCGCCTTCATCCCCGGCCTTCACGGGCGCGCCCACATTCTTGACCACCACCTCGAAGCGCGCCTGCTTGCCCGCCAGTTCGCGATGCTGGTAATCGGCCGGGAACGCAACGTTCACGGTGCGCTCATCGCCGGCACGCACACCCTCGAGCTGCGCCTCGAATCCCGGAATGAACCGGCCACTTCCCAGCACCAGATGCACATCCTCGCCACGCCCGCCCTCAAACGGCTCGCCATCGACAAAACCGACGAAATCCATCACCACTTGGTCGCCTTGGGCCGCCTCGCGATCCGGCGCGGTTTCATAATGCACCTGATTGTCCATCAGGCGCTTCACCACCGCATCCACATCATCGTCGGTCACATCCACGACCGTCTGCTCCAGCGACAACGAGGACAAATCGGCCAAACGGATCTCCGGCCAGGTCGTCACCTTCAGCGTAAACGCAAAACCACCGTCGGGCTGCGAGGCGGGGACATCCAGCTCGGGCTGCACGGCCGGCTTCAGCCCGCTCCGCTCGATGGCCTCGACATAGTGATTTCTCACCAACTCGGAGATGGCATCCTCACGGGCCTGCGCGCCAAAGCGCCGCTCCACGAGATGGCGCGGCGTCTTGCCCGGACGGAACCCCGGCAGACGCGCCTGCGCCTGCAAGCGCCCCAAATGATGCGCATACACGCGCTCGAACTCGTCGGCCGGCACCACCACACGCACTTCGTGCTCATCGGTCGCCAGTTGTTTCACATCCACCTGAATCATTCACATCCTCCATCGTTTCGTGGCCACCGTCCGGCGACCCGGCTGGTGCGAGAGGGGGGAGTCGAACCCCCACACCGTCACGGTACTGGAACCTAAATCCAGCGCGTCTGCCAGTTCCGCCACTCTCGCATCGCCACCCTTGCATCGGAGCCACGACCGGAACGACAGTCGCCCGGGATCTGCCGGCCTTGTGCATTCAAGGCCATGCTCCGCCCGGCATCGGCTCCCTCACCCCATACACCAAAAAGGGAGCAAGGATCATGCCTTGCTCCCTTGGAGATGGTGGGCCGTCAGGGGATCGAACCCTGGACCCGCGGATTAAGAGTCCGCTGCTCTGCCAGCTGAGCTAACGACCCGCGCGGCATGATACGCAGCCGCCGCATCGTTGCAAGCGCGAATCTCTGCGGGGCAAAACTGGGGTGGATGATGGGACTCGAACCCACAACCACCGGTACCACAAACCGGGGCTCTACCATTGAGCTACATCCACCGTCGCTGGCGCGCCTGGCAGGGCTCGAACCTGCAACCTACGGCTTAGAAGGCCGTTGCTC
>CAYVBG010000089.1:0-6932 GCA_964449205.1 uncultured Zetaproteobacteria bacterium
CATGCACCACATTTCCCGCGCGGGCAAGAATACTCATGGAAACACGCCCACAGGCGAGGCCATCGGCGCGTACCCCTTGGGGATCTCAAACAGACTGTCGTCCAGGAACGGGCGAATGCGGATGTCACGGATGGTCATTTCCATGCGGCAGACCGATTGGCCACACGGGAACCGCAACTTTCGGCGCACCGGCACGCCGCGCGCATCCCTCCATTCCGTGCCCGTAAACATCCCTTGCTTGTAGCGATAGCGACGCAAGGCCCCCTCGCGCGCCTCGAACGACAGATCTGGCGGAGCTTGCACACGCTCCATGAAGGTGTGTGTATGGGGCGACAGCGTCCAGAGCAGCTTGCGATCCTCGCGATAGATGTTGACGGCAACGGGCATCCCCGTTGGCTTCATCTCCATGCGCCATGCACCGGGCCGCATGAGCATGCGTCCGCGCTGTTCGGTCATGCCTCCCGGCATGGCGGTGCGCATCACGACTTCGGCCTCGAACGCCGGCCCGTCATACGACCAAACGGCTTTCTTGTGGCTCGTCGGTTCCGCCGTGGATGCCGGGGTTGCGCGCGTCACCAGCACGCCCGCCGAAAGCCGACCGGCCAGCCGTTTGACCGTGCCGCCGTAGGTATTGGCTGGCGCCTTGCCGCCCGTTCGCGCCTGTGCGGCGGATCGACGGAAGAAGTCCTGCATGGACGCACGCATCCATCCGCTTTCGTACGTGACCGTGATGCGCGCCTCCTGCACGCCGGCGGGCAAACGCGCCTGCAAACCATCCGCAGGCCCGATGAACTCCCCGGATCCGGGACTCGTCTCCACCAGCCGCACCCGTTTCGCCTGTTGCTCACCGGGTGACAGCACCTTCACAATGGCCGCATCCGCCACCGACGGGCACATCGGCTTGCCGCGCGCATGCACCCGCACCCGCGTTCCCTCCCTGACGCGCGCCACTGGCTTGCCGGCCATGTCCACGAAATCCAGAGCGGTCAACCAGGCAGCATCAGCCTGCCACCTGGTTGCCACATTCGATATCAGCATCGGCGGCGCCGCCTCGAAGCCCCCATCCGTTGGCAGATGAATCGCCGGAGCGCCCGACAGATTCAGCACGCGACGCCCGCGCGCCATCGCAGGCTGGAATGTCCATTCGATATAGGCACGGGGCCAGTCAATGCCGACCACCTCCTCCCCGTCGCCAATCTCAACCTGGCGCATGCGACCCGTGCGACTTCCCTCAGTCCCGACCGCAGCCTCCCCCACACCGGGTTCGCAGCGCAGCAACAATGCATCCATGTCCCAAAGGCACGTGTGACCGGCCGGCCCGCCGTCGGCATCACCAAAATACCGTCGAAAACTGGCCGGCGTGAATCGGTGCACGAGGTGAAGCATCCCGTCCCCGCCCACGCCGCCTTCAAGGCGGAACGCCCGCCCGTTCAGACGCAACTCGCCGGATTGCCCCCGTTTCATCAATGCCAGGAACGTGTCGCCCCCGCCCGATGCAGCGCCATCCCGAACACTCCGCCCACCGGGCAGCGGAGGCGGAAGCAGCAGGGACTGCATGTATTCGGATGACGCATTCAATCGCCAGCACCCGTCCACACCCTCCATCGGCCTGAAATCGAAAGTCATCGCCGCAGGCCTGCACTCCTCCCGCTCCGCATATCGCCAGTCGAAGGCGCGCTTGCCAAACATCCGCCGGACAGCGTCGCCCGCCGCATGCACCGGCTTCATCACTTCATCGAAACCCGCAAGCTTGCCGCGCTTCATCCCCGCCTTCGCCGAAAGCGCGGCATGCATCTCCGGCGCGGATACATCCATGCATTGCGCAAGTCGCCGCTCTGCTTGCCGCACTGCCTCGGCATAGGCGCGATCAGCCTCATGCCATGCCTCAAACACCTTGTCGCGTCTGGCCTCCGCTACCGCCTCGCGCGCCCTGTCCACCTCCATCTCCAATCGCGCGATGTCCTCACCCAGAGCGAGCAAAGCCTTGCGCGCCGTTTTCACATCCCGCTCCAGCTCCGCCGCCGGAGGCAAGGCACCGTAGTAGGCGCGCAAGCGACGGGACTCCGCCGCTGTCTTGCAGGTGAGGCAGTTGGCCGTTTCCTCGATCCCGCGCCGGAATTCGGCATCTTGCTGCCATGCCCGCGCATCGCGCCATCTCCGACGTAACTCGAAATAGGCGTTGTATCGCTCGCGGTAGCGGCGGCCGGCCACAATATACATGCGCTTGAGCCGCGTCAGTTGGCGTTCCTTCTCCGCCACCGTCTCCTCCGCCGCCTTGCGGGCTGTCTCGCGCTGCCGCGCGGCCTCATCCAGCGCCTTGCGGTAGGCCGCCTCACAGGAAGCCCGCCCGGCCTCACGCCGGCATTGCGCAATCACCCTTGCCTCGCGCTCGAACAGTTCGTTGAAGCGCCGCTTGACCTTGCGCAAATGCTTCACCTGCGCCTCAGCCAAGGCCGCCGACACGCGCAGCATGAGCGCATTTCTCAGCATCTTCCCATACATGCGCTGCTTTTCGCCATAATTGGCGGCAAAGTCCATGCCACCCAAAAGATGATGACCCATGTCGATAACACCGCTCACCAGCTTCGACACCAACACCGACCCCGCGGCGTTCGCCGGATTATCCAGCACGCTCGCCTTCGGCCGGAAACCGGTGATCTTGCCTCCAGACACATCGAACAGCCCGATGCTGCTCCAGTCCGTGACCATGGATTTCACCGCGTCCGGCGGCAGGCCGGCAAACTCCGCCACCTTCCCCGCCTCGTTCGCAGCCTTGCCGCGCACTCCGGTTAGTTGCTGGTTCACGGCATATTCCGTGGCCGCCGCCGCCAGCACTCCCATCTCCTGCTCCAGCTTCGTCGCATCGCCCGTGGCCAGTGAATAGGCCATCTGCGCCGCAAAATCAGCCAGACCGGAAAAGGTGCTTCGCCAGAACAGCGCGCTTTGCGATCGCTCCATGTCCGCTTCCACAAAGCGGATATCGCGCATGACCCGATCCGCCTCGTCCTTGTAGTTCCTCGCCTGCACCCCGGCATCGAGGCTGGCGCGAAACAACGCGTCGTTCAGTCGCGCGAACAGCACGGCCGCATCCTCGCGTCCCTTGCAGACCAGCGTCTTGCAACCCTTCTTGTCCTTCGCCTTTTCCTTGAGCGCGTTCTTCAGCCGCGCCTCATCAGCCCCGACCTCGCGCTCGATCCCGCGCAGCATCTCATCCAGCCGCGCATTCTCCCGCTGTATCTGCCGCAGCAGCGTATCACCCAGACTTTCGGCGTCTGCGCTGGCCGCGCCGCCGCACAGCATCAACGCCAAAGAGACCGCGCACAGCAAGCGGCGCATCAGCTTCGCCTCATTTCCCGGCGGCCTTCGCGGCATGAAAGCGATCAATCGCCTCGTCCGCCCTGCGTCCCGCATCCTTCATCCGGCGCGAGAGATCGCCAAGCCTCCGCGCGAAATCGCGGTCGGTCACCACCAAACGCTTCTCGCCCTTGCGACCAAAGCGCCACTTGCCCGGGTTCTGTTGCAACAGCCGATAGGCGCGAACGGTGAGGCTCGCCCATTCGGCATTCGCCTGCGCGCGGTCAACTGCCGCCCCGATCCCCGGCACGCTGTTCACCGATTTGCGGAACACTTGGGCAGCCGCATCTGCCTCCTCACGGCCGCCGCCGGCGTCTTTGGCCTGCTGCCAGGCATACTCATCGCCATGGCGCAGGAAATCCGCCACCTGGCGCGAGGCCCGGGCAAACCGCTCCAGCGTGCGAATGCGGCCGGGAATCGCGCCGGTGTCCGGCAGGGTTTTGATCGCCGCCGCCTTCACCGCCGCATCTTCCATGCTGTCGGCCTGCTCCATCAGTTCGCCCAGCCGGGCGATAGCTTGGTTCGCGCCGATCTCCATCGGCGACTTCGCCTCATCGCTCTTTCTGCTCTTCGGCCCCCTGGCCGGTTTCCCGGTCGGTTTCCTGGCCCGCTGGCGCGCCTGTTTCCGCATTTGGTCGCGAGACGGCGCGGCGCTCGCCCCCATTTCCTGAAACACCGCCAGCACACGCCGATCCTCATGCGCCATCTCCAGCGGCGTGGCGCCCAGCCTGTTCTTCGCTTTCGGGTCCGCACCCGCATCCAGCAAGGCCCGAATCACCTTCAACCGTGGCTCGATCTCGCCCCGATAAGCCACCGCCCTCGTCACCGCTGTCATCAGCGGGGTGTCGCCCGCTGTGCCCGCCGCATCCACATTCATGCCGGAATGAATCAGCGCCAGTGCCTGATCGAACCGGTCGTTCTCGATGGCATACTGCAACAGCTTCGCATCGGCTTTCGCGCCGTGCCGCAGCAGCGCCCGCGCGGCCTCCGGGTCGTGATTCCATTTCACCGCGCGTTCGAGCGGCGTCTCCCCCTTCGCGTCGCGCACATCCACCCTGGCGCCGGCCAGCAGAAGATCCTCGATCACCTTGCCCGGCGCATTTTCCGCCAGAAGATTCAGCGGCGTGCGGCCATCCTCGTCGCGCACTTCCAGCCTCGCGCCGTGATGACGCAGCAGGACCACGGCCACGGCCATTTGCCTGGTCAACGCGCGCTGCTCCCGCGCCGACACGCGCTTGTTGTTGAGCGCCGAAGCCGCCGCATCCAGCCCGTGCAGCGGAGTCTGGCCCGATTGGTTGCGCGCATTCACATCCGCGCCGCTGTCGAGCAGCAGCCTCGCCGCCTTCAGGTTCAGTGCGGAGATCGCTTCATGCAAGGGCGTATTGCCCAAGTCATCGCGCCCGTTCACTTCCGCGCCGGCCTTCAGCAGCAGCCGAATGGCCTCCAGCCGATCCTTCTCGCTCGTATCCGCCGCCGCCACCATGTGCAACGGATGGGTGCGGAATCCAAACTCCTGCTTGATCCATCCGTTCGGATTCCCACCCCGCTCCAGCGTCTTGCGCACATCATCCGCAATGCCGGCTTGCGCCACCGCTGGCCCGCAGGCGAGCAGGCCTGCCATCAAGATCCACCATGATCCCCACTTCATGCTTCCTCCTTCCCGGCCGCGCTTTGACCCGTTACGAAACTGGTTACCTCAGCTTGCGAATCTCCACCCAATCCACCTTGTCGAGCTGTTCGTGCGTGTTGCCACCGCGTGCGGCAATGAGCCCCACCCTGTAGCCCCCGGCCTTGATGAGCGGAAACATGCCGACCCTGCGCCACACCGGCTTGCCCTGTTTGTCCCTGGCCAGGTAATAGCCGATGAACACCCGCCCCTTGCGCACCAGCTTCAGCCGCACGGGCCGGTCCGGCTGTTGTTCGCCCAGCCCGGCGGAAAAATCCGGCTCCCACTTGCCATCCTTGACGCGCGCGAACTTCACGACATCGCTCTTGGTGCATCCATCCGTGCCGCCCGCGACCAGCACAATGCCGTTGTCGTCATCCTGTTTCAAAATCAGGCCGACAAAGGGCGACTTCCACCATTTTTCGCACCATTCCTTCTCCGTCATCAGCACCCGCGCCTCCACCTCGTATTCCTTCGGCAGATCGCCCTTGTAGAGCAGCATGTTCTTCGCATTGAACAGCTTCTTCTCCGGTACTTGGGTGACAATCTGGAGCATGCCTTCCTGGACGATGGCCGAATCCGGATCGGGATTGACCACCTCCCATTGCTCGCCAATAAAGTCACCGTTGAAATCATCGCGGAACACCTGCGGCCCGCCCGCCAACGCCGGCGCGGCCAGCAGCAACATCGTCATGACCCATATTGCCTGTTTCATCATCGTTCCTCCCTTGTCGTCCGGGCTCCCATCCATTCAGCGCTTCAGATCGCGCAGTTCAAACCAGTCCACCTTCTCCAGCATCGGGTGCGTGCCCCCGCCGCCGCGCGCGGCAATCAGACCCAAACGGAAACGCGGCCGCAGAATCGTGTAGCTGCCCAAGGTTTTCCATGTTTTGCCGCCATCCACCGAATAAGCGCCGATGAACTTGCGCTGCATGCGCCGGATACGCAGTTGCACGGGCCGGTCCATCTGTCGGGGGCCCAGCCCGGCGGAAAAGTCCGGCTCCCACTTGCCATCCTTGACACGCACAAACTTCACGACATCGCTGCCGGTACAGCCATCCGTGCCGCCCGCGACCAGCACAATGCCGTTGTCGTCATCCTGTTTCAAAATCAGGCCGACAAAGGGCGTCTTCCACCATTTCTCACACCATTCCAGCTCGGTCATCAGCACCCGCGTTTCCACCTCGTATTCCTTCGGCAGGTCGCCCTTGTAGAGCAACAGGTTCTTCGCGTTGAACAGCTTCTGCTCCGGCACCTCGCTGATGAGCTGAAGCATCCCGTCCTCGACAATCATCGAATCGGGCACGGGGTTCACCAGTTCCCACTGCGTGTTCAAGGCATCGCCGTCGAAATCGTCGCGGAACACCGCCTTGGTGGTAATGACCTTCTTCCTGATGGCGGCCAGGCTCGCGTTCAGCTCCTCGGCGTTGTTG
Organism: uncultured Zetaproteobacteria bacterium; assembly: GCA_964449205.1. Classification (GTDB taxonomy): domain Bacteria; phylum Pseudomonadota; class Zetaproteobacteria; order Mariprofundales; family Mariprofundaceae; genus JALVTX01. Next base: position 6,454 of record CAYVBG010000089.1, read on the forward strand.
GCTGCGTAATACTTGCCGCCGCCGGCCGACGCAATGGCGGCAAGCTGCGCCTTCTCCTCGTCGTTGACGCCCAGCCCCACCACATGGGTGACGATATTCAACCCCTGCGCGCGAAGTTTCCCGGCCACCGCCGCCGGATCGCCGCCGCAGGTCTCCTTGCCATCCGAAATCAACACAATGGCCTTCGGCCCCGAAGCATTGCGCAACGCCGCAGCGCCCTTCTCCAGCGCCGCGGCCATCGGCGTGGCCCCATGCTCCGGCGCAAGCTTCTCCACATTGGCCGTGATGGCCGCCGCGTCCAGCGGCGCCACCGGATTCATCAGCTCGATAACCGAGCAATCCTTGTTCCCGCGGTGGCCATAGACCTCCAGCCCCACGTTCGCATCCTTCGGCATCGCAGCCAGCAGCGAACGGAACGCCGCTTTCGCGGCATCCATCTTCACCTGCTCGCCCATCTTGCCGCGGATGCTTCCGGACGG
>CAYVBG010000090.1:0-6825 GCA_964449205.1 uncultured Zetaproteobacteria bacterium
GGATGCGGCCAACAATGCCGGCTGGGTGTATTCGGTGCGGTTCAGGCGTCCTTCCGGCTGTCCGGCCATCAGCGCGGCCATATCGTAGCCCAGCGTATCGGAAGCCTCGGCCAGCGTTTCGTCCACCACCGGCTCCGTTCCGACGTATGCGCCCAGCATGCCCGGATGCTGCGAACCCTGCCCCGGAAACAGAAAGGCAAACCCCTTGCTCACGACTTGCTCCATTGCACGAGATTGGCGCCCCAGACAAAACCCGCGCCGAAGGCTTCCAGCAACAGCGTCTGGCCGGGGCGAATACGGCCGGCGCGGTAATATTCGTTCAATGCCAGCGGCACGCTGGCCGAGGATGTGTTGGCGTGGCGATCCACGGTAATGGCGATGCGATCCATGCCCAAGCCAAGCCTGCGGGCCGTGGCCTGGATGATGCGGATGTTCGCCTGATGCGGAATCAGCCAATCCACGCGCGACTCATCCATCCCGCAATGCTCCAGAACCTGCCCGACCACCTCGCCCAGTCGCGTCACGGCCACGCGAAACACCTCGTTGCCCTTCATTTCGATGGCCGCCACGCCCGCGGCATCCACATGCAAGTCCGGAGCTTCCCCATCCGCGCCGGCCGCCGCATCGGGGCTTGCGCCGGGGTGCGGATGTGCCGCCATCAACAACCGGCGATGCGAACCGTCGGCGCCCAACACCGAGCCCAGCACGCCGCCATCCTCCGCCCGCGCCTCCAGCACCACCGCGCCCGCGCCATCACCGAACAACACGCAGGTGGAGCGATCCGTCCAGTCCAATATGCGCGACATGGACTCCGCGCCAACCAACAGCACGCGCCGGAACATGCCGGCCTCCATCATGCCCGCAAGCTGCGCCAGACCATAGACGAAGCCGGAGCACACGGCCTGGATGTCCCACACGGGAAATCCCGCCACGCCCAGCTTGGCCTGCACGATGGCCGCGGTGGACGGAAACACCATGTCCGGCGTGGTGGTGGCCACGACCAAGGCATCCAGGTCGGAAGGCTTCAGCTCCGCGTCGTCCAGCGCCTGTTTCGCGGCCTCTAGCGCCAGATCGGATGTGCGTTGACCGTCGGCGATGATGTGGCGCTCGCGGATGCCGGTGCGTTCGACAATCCATTCGTCGGTGGTGTCCACAATGCGCTCGAGGTCACGGTTGGTCAGCACCCGTTCGGGCAAAAAACCGCCCACGCCGGCGATATGCACGCGCAGGCCGGCCATCAGGCGGCTTCCGTCCAGTCGTTCATCACCGACACGATACGCTCGATGAGGCCATTCGACACCTCACGGTGGGCCACGCCGATGGCCCGCGCATAAGCATGCGCATCCGCCCCGCCGTGGCTCTTGACCACCACACCATTCAGCCCCAGCAGCGGCGCGCCGTTGTGCTCGCCGGGGTCGATGCGCTGTTTGAAGCGCCGGAGCGCGCCCCGCGCAAGCGCCATGCCGGCGCGGGCGACGGTGCTTTCGGCCACCGACGCCTTCAGGCTGTGCAGAATGAACCGTGCCGCGCCCTCCATGGTTTTGAGCGCCACATTGCCGGCGAAGCCGTCGCACACCACGACATCCACGGTATCCAGAAAGATATCCGTGCCTTCGACATTGCCCACGAAATTCAGCGGCGTTTCGCGCAGCTCCGCCGCGGCCACCTTGACCACGTCGGTGCCCTTGATGTCCTCGGAGCCGATGTTGAGCAGGCCCACGCGCGGCGCATCCAGTCCCTCCGCGGCCTGCATGTAGCACGATCCCATAAACGCGAACTGCACCAGATGCTCGGACGACACATCCACATTGGCGCCGGAATCCAGCAGCAACGTCCGTCCGCCAATGCCGGGGATGACCGACGCGATGGCCGGACGGTCGATGCCCGGCAGGGTTTTGAGCATCAGCTTGGAAACAGCCATCAACGCGCCGGTGTTGCCAGCGCTCACCAGCGCATCCCACGCGCCGTCGCGCACCAGCCGGGCGCCGACATGGATGGAGGATTCCTTCTTGCGTCGCAGCGCGACCACCGGCGAATCGCACATGTCGATCACATCGGAAGCCGGCACCGGTTCCACCCTGTCCGCGATGCCGGCCCGCGCCAGCGCAGGCTCCAGCGTCTCGGGCCGACCCACGATGCCAAGCTCGATATCGCCGCCCGATTCGTCCAGCGTCTGCTTCAGCGCCGCGATCACCGTGCGCGGCGCATCGTCGCCGCCGTGACCGTCCACCAGAATACGGCTCATGCGGGCGTCGCCTCAGACGTCGCCCGTGGCAACCACCTCGCGGCCCTTGTAGTAACCGCAATGCGGGCAGGCGTGATGCGGCCGCATCATTTCACCGCAATTGGGGCATTCGCTCATGCCCGGCGCGGCAAGTGCGTCATGCGCGCGACGCATGTTGCGCCGGGAAGTGCTCGTTTTCTTCTTCGGAACGGCCATGTTTCTTCTCCTGTTCTAGTCCATCAACTTCTTCAGCGCCGCGAACGGATGATCGTCGCGCTGATCCGCGCAGGCACAAGATGCCTGATTGAGGTTCACGCCGCAATGCGGGCACAACCCCCGACAACCCGGCCGGCACGTCACCCGTTGGGGCCAGGCCAGCCAGATTTCCTCCCGCAACACATCCACCAGATCGATGCATCCGGGAAACGGCAACCACTCGTCGTCCTGCCCCGCCGCATCCGGCGCCGCATCGCCCATGCGATAATGGCGCATGAAACGGCCGGCCAGAGCCGCATCAACCGGAGCGTTGCACCGCGAGCAGGTCACACGCACGGTGACACGCCACTCGCCGGCCAGATGCCAGCCATCACCCCTCCTTGCCAGCGAGGCCGTCCAGTCCAGATCGGAGCCTCCCGCCGGCAGGGCATCCACCATCCCGCGCGCCGCATCCCGGAGATCGGCGGCCGACACGAGCCCATGCCATTGCCAGCCATTGGCCGGCATGTTCCGCAATTGAACCCTCAGGGAATCGCCCATGTCACTGACCCCGCACACCGCCGGAAACGGTTGCGGCATTATGGTGATGCCGGACATCGGGTCAAGCCGCAAGCCCTCGGGCGGCGGATTCCGTCCAAATCCGACAGACGGCTGGTCTATAATAGCAACGAGTTCCATCCAAGGGAGAACGCCATGTCCGTGACGATATTCCTCGCGCTGATGCTTGCGGCCATGCTGGCGCTGGCCTGGTTCCGCGCCGCATTGTGGCAATGGACGCTGGTTGTTGCGGGCATGCTGCTCACGGTTTCCCTGCAACCGCTGTTGCCGGTGGGCTTTCTGGTTCCTGCATGGCTGTTGGCGGCGCTGGTTCTGACACCTTTGAACGTCGCGCCGTGGCGACGCCCATTGGTCAGCCGCCACGTGCTGCCACTGCTCAGGCAAACCATGCCACGCATGTCCGACACCGAGCGTCAGGCGCTGGAGTCCGGCGACACATGGTGGGACGCCGAGCTGTTCTCCGGCAAGCCGGACTGGCGCGTGCTCACAAACCAGCCCGCCCCGCGCCTTTCCGACGAGGAGCAGGCTTTTCTCGACGGGCCGGTGGAAGAACTGTGCGACATGCTGGACGACTGGCAAATCAACCACGAGCTGCACGACCTGCCGCCCGAGGTCTGGCAATTCATCAAGACGCGAGGATTCTTCGGCATGATTATCCCGAAACGCTACGGCGGTCTGGAATTTTCCGCCCAGGCGCATTCCGCGGTGGTGATGAAGGTGGCCAGCCGCAGCCCCACGGCGGCGGTGACAGTCATGGTGCCCAACTCGCTGGGGCCGGGGCAACTGCTGCTGAATTACGGCACGGAGGAACAAAAAGCACACTACCTGCCCCGGCTGGCGCGCGGCGAGGAGGTGCCGTGTTTCGCGCTGACCAGCCCGTGGGCCGGAAGCGACGCGGCGTCCATGCGGGATACCGGCATCGTCTGCAAGGGAGAGTTCGAAGGTCGCAAGAACGTGCTCGGCATCCGTCTCAACTTCGAAAAACGCTACATCACGCTGGCGCCGGTGGCCACGGTGCTGGGCCTGGCCTTCAAGCTGCTCGACCCCGATCATCTGCTGGGCAACGAAGACACCCCGGGCATCACGCTGGCGCTGATTCCGACCGACACGCCAGGCGTCGAAACCGGTCAACGTCATCTGCCGCTGGAACAGGCGTTCATGAACGGCCCCGTCTCCGGCAAGGATGTGTTCATTCCCGTGGACTGGATCATCGGCGGGCCGGAGCGGGCCGGCCAGGGATGGCGCATGCTGATGGAGTGCCTGGCCGACGGCCGATCCATCTCCCTGCCCTCGCTCTCGGCCGGCGCGGGCAAACTGTGCGTTCGCGCAGCCGGCGGCTATGCCCGCATCCGTCAACAGTTTCACACTCCCATCGGGAGCATGGAAGGCGTGATGGAACCGCTGGCGCGCATCGCCGGCCAGGCCTGGGCGGTGGACGCGGTGCGCGAAATGACGGCCAATGCCGTGGATCAGGGACACAAGCCATCGGTCATGTCCGCCATCGCCAAATATCACTGCACCGAACGCATGCGCCGCATGGTGAACGACGCCATGGATGTGTTTGGCGGCACGGCCATCGTGATGGGCCCCAGGAACCTGCTCGCCCGCACCTACGAGGCCGTGCCCATCAGCATCACCGTCGAGGGCGCGAACATCCTGACCCGCAGCCTCATCATCTTCGGCCAAGGCGTGATTCGCTGCCATCCGCACCTGCGCGACGAAATCGAGGCCGTGAACATGGACGACGAAGTCGAAGCCCTGCGCCGCTTCGATCGGGCATTGTTCGCGCACCTCGGCTTCACCTTGAGCAACATCGTGCGCGCCTGCCTGCTGGCATGGTCCGGCGGTCGCTTGGCCGCTCCGGTCATATCGGGCCCGGCCCGGCGGCATGCGCGCCAGGTGGATCGTCTGTCGGCTGCGCTGGCGCTGATTTCCGACATCACGCTGGCCGTGCTGGGCGGCGCCCTGAAACGCAGGGAATCCCTGTCGGCCCGGCTGGGCGATATACTGGCGCATCTGTATATCGTCTCGGCGGTCATCCAGCGGTTTGAAACCGCCGGACGGCCCGAAACCGACCGTCCGCTGCTGGACTGGGCTTGCGAAGACGCCCTGTGGCGCGCCCAAGAGGCGCTGGACGGTTTTCTGCGCAATTTTCCGAACCGGTGGGCGGCCAGGACGATGCGCCTGATCGTGATGCCCTGGGGGCGGCGTTTGGCCCCGCCGTCCGACCGGCTGGGCCGTGAACTGGCGCGACAAATTCAAACCCCGGGCAAACTGCGCGAGCGCCTGACCCAGGGCATGTACATCACCGACCGCGCCAACGATCCCCTGGGTCGCATCGAACGCGCCTTCGCAGCCGTGCATGCGGCCGCCGAAGCCGAGAAAAAGCGGCAGCGGGCACAGAAGGCCGGCGTGGTCACGGCACGGGACGGCGATGCGGCCATCGCCGGTTTGCGCGAAGCCAACCTGATCGACGACGAAGAAGAACGGCTGTTGCGCGAAGCCGAGCAGGCAGTGTACGAAGCCATCGTCGTGGATGCGTTCGCGCCGTCCGCATTCGCCTCGCGCACCCGGCGGCGTCCGCGACGAACCAGCGCGTCAACCGGCTGAGGGCGAACCGACTTCGACCACGCGCGTCTCGGGCGCGCCGGCGATCAGGGCCAGCGTCACATGGCGTGTCTGCGGCGGCAGAAGCTGCGGCGCGCGCTCCGGCCATTCGATCAGGCAGATCCACGGCGGCCGGAAATAATCGCGCACGCCGATGGCCTCCAGTTCCTCCGCGCCCGCCAGCCGATACCAGTCCATGTGCGCCACGCGGCAGCCCGCGCCCTCGTATTCCTGCACGATGGCGAAGGTGGGGCTGGGCAATGCCGCATCGCGCACGCCGAGCGCCCGCATCGCGCCGCGCGCGAACACGCTCTTGCCCGCACCCAGATCGCCATGCAGCGCCAGTACATCGCCGGGCTTCAGCAACTGCGCGATTTTCCCGGCGATTTCAATCGTTTCCGATTCCGAGTGGAGAATCTGCTTCAAGTTCGGGGGCGCGGAAGAATCAGCCTTGGGCCAGGGCGCGAATCACCTCGCGCTGGGTGATGATGCCCGCCACATGGCCATCCTCGACCACCGGCAGGTGGTGGATGCCCTCATCGGCCATCAGCTCCGCGATGTCGGCCAGCGCTGCATCGGGCGCGACCGTGCGCACATGCCGCTGCATCAGCTCACCGGCGGTCATCGCCTTCATCCGCGCCAGCTCCTGCTCGAAGCGGGATTCGCCCAGCGGAATCACCGCGTCGAACACGGCCAGCATCGTCGGCAGGTGCAGGTTTTTCTGCTGGTCGATGAGATCGGATTCGGTGACGATGCCCAACAGCCCGCCGTTTTCGTCCGTCACCAACAGGCCGGTCACGCCCTCCCCGGCGAACCGCCGCGCCACTTCCTCCAGCGGCGCATCCGGCGCGCAGGTCGGCGGATTCAGGGTCATGATGTCTTTCGCAGTGATGCCCATGCGCTGCTCCTCGTTCGCCGGCTTCAAGCCTTGCGGTAGATCTCGCCGCCCTCGCGGGTGAAGGCCCGCGCCTGCTCGCGCAATCCTTCCTCGATGGCGGCCTGCTCGTCCAGCCCGTGCGCCTTCGCGTATTCGCGCACATCCTGCGTGATCTTCATCGAGCAGAACTTCGGCCCGCACATCGAGCAGAAATGCGCCACCTTGGCCGAATCCTTGGGCAGGGTTTCGTCATGATAGGCGCGGGCGGTGTCCGGATCGAGCGAAAGATTGAACTGATCCTCCCAGCGGAACTCGAAGCGCGCCTTGGAGAGGGCGTTGTCAC
>CAYVBG010000091.1:0-6815 GCA_964449205.1 uncultured Zetaproteobacteria bacterium
TCGAACCCACAACCTGCCGCTTATCTGGCGCTACGGGGTATAAACCCGCTGCTCTGCCGTTGAGCTACGCCCCCGACAAGTCCTCAGACCTGTCGGGGTATTCGGAATCCGGCTCCTGCGCACATCGGAATCGCCATGCGCCGCATCGTGCCGCGCCGCCGCGCCGGAATCAACCCGCGGAACGCGCTGCGGCCAGCATCGAAGCCATGCGCACCGCGCGCCGCTGAAGCGCCACATCATGCACCCGCACGCCATCCGCGCCCTCGAAGATGCCGATGGCATCGGCCACCGCCGTTTCCAGCTCGCGATCCTGCACGGGCGCGCCGGTCAACTCGCCGATGAACGACTTGCGCGACAATCCCAGCAGCACCGGCAAGCCGAACCGCCGCTTCAGCGCGCCGATGCCGGCGATCAGCCGCAGGTTGTGCTCCAGCCGCTTGCCGAACCCGATGCCCGGATCGAGCAACACGCGATCCTCCCCGATGCCCGCCGCAGCACAAGCCTCCAGCCGCGCCTCGAAGAACCGGCACACCGTATCCAGCACATCGTCGTAGCGCGGATTATCCTGCATCGTTTCCGGCCGCCCCCGCATGTGCATCAGGCAGACATCCGCATCGGCATCCGCCGCCACCGCCAGGGATTCCGGATCATGCGTGAGCGCGCTGACATCGTTCAGCATCACAGCGCCCGCCGCCACGGCCTCGCGCATCACGCGCGCCTTGCGCGTGTCCACGCTCACCGCAACGCCCGCGTCAGCCAAGGCCCGCACGACCGGAATCACCCGCGCCAGCTCCTCTTCGAGCGGCACTTCCGCCGCGCCGGGGCGGGTGGATTCCCCGCCGACATCGACGATGGCCGCGCCATCCCGCCAAAGCTTCAGCCCGTGCCGGACCGCCGCATCCCGCGCCGCATGCAGGCCGCCGTCCGAAAACGAATCGGGCGTGCAGTTGAGCACGCCCATGATCCACGGCCCTTCCGCGCACCGCGCCCGCCATGCGGCCAGGCGCTCATTCATCGCCGAAATCCTCGTCATCGAACTCGTCCGCCCCCGGCGGATTGCCGTCGTAGATCAGATAGGTTCGATGCTGCAACCAGGCGTCGCGCAGGAACACATAGGGATCCAGCGCCGACTCATTGATGAACCTCAACGCGCCCGAAGCATTGCTCCGCCGATCCGCAGCATAGAGAATGGACAGCGGAATGCTGACCTGCGGCCCGGCGAACCAGCCCAGCCAGAACGCCGCACTGGTCACGGTGCTCACCGCCAGATCGGGCATGTCGCGCACCGTCTCCGGCCCATACACAGGCAGTTCCACATACGCGCCGGGGCCGAATCCCCACACACCGAGCGTTTGTCCGAAATCCTCCTCGTGGTGGACCAGCCCCAGATAACTCGCCGGATCAAACAAGCCCGCAATACCCAAGGTGCTGTTGACCACAAACCGCCCGAGATCAGCCAGCCCCTGACGCCCCTTGCCTTGAAGGAAATCGTTCAGCACCGTGTTCGGATAATGGGCGTTGTCGAAGAAACGATAAATCATGCGCCGCGCCGGCTTGGGCGTCACGGTCTCATACACCCGCGCCAAGGGTGTCAGCGCCACCTTGTCGATACCGCGGTTCAATGCATGCGTGGCCCGGTTGACCTTTTCCAACGGATCGTACACCTGTCCCTTCGGGGCGCTGGCGCAGCCACACAACGAACCCAACGCCAGCAGCGTCAACGCCAGCAACGTCACGGACGGCGGCGAAACCGCCGCCCACCGCCATCTTGCACCCGCCATTTGCCTCACAGCCAACCCCCTTCGCATTCACAAGGCGCGAACGATGACAAACAGGCCCTCCCCGCTCAACCGGATTTTCCACCATCCGACGCTTGCTCGCCGGTTTTCCTTCCCGGCGGCGGCTCGTCGAAACGAATGCGCGCCTCCAGCCCCCCTTCCGGCCTGTTGGCCAGCACCAATTCGCCATTGTAACGCGCCACGATGCCAGCCACGATGGCCAATCCCATGCCATGCCCGCCTTCGCCTGATCGGCCATCGTCCACGCGGTAGAACCGTTCGGTCACATGCGGCAAATGACGCGGCTCGATACCCGGCCCCTCGTCGCGCACGACCAATTCCACCACGACCCGCCCGCCAAGGTCGCGCCTCGCGATGTCCGCCTGCACCCGCCCCCGTGCCGGCGAATGACGTATCGCGTTGTCCAGCAAATTGACCAGCACCCGCAGCGCGTCGCGCTCCTCCATCGGCAGCAGCAGCCCATGCCCGGCATGGATTTCCAGCCGCACGCCGGCCGCCTCGGCCTTCGGCCGCATCGTTTCCCGAACGCGACGCGCCACCTGCGCCACATCGCACCATGTATCCCCGGGTGGCGACTGTGCCACACGATCCAGATCGAGTACCGCATCAAGCAGATCATTCAACCGCCGGGCCTCGCGAGCGATCACACCCGCCGATTCCCGCCGCACGGCCTCATCGTCGCCCAACGATTCGATGGTGCGCGCATAGCCGAGGATGGAGGTCAGCGGGGTTTTCAGATCGTGCATCAAATCGCGAAGCAATCGCTCCCGCTCCGCTTCCAGCCGCCGCTGCTCGCTGACATCAAGACACAGAAGCAGCGCCTCGCCATCATCCAGCGGCGCCAGCCGGGCCGCGAGCGTCCGGGAGCGCGGATGCATGTCCGGCAAGCCCGCCGGCTCGGGCAACGCCTTCAGGGCGCGCTGCAGACTGGCATTCCAGTCCGGATCGCGATAAAGCGCATTCATCGGCTGCGGCAGCGCCACCAGACGCGACAAATCGAATACCCGCCGCGCCATCGGGTTCAGTGCCACCACATTGCCCCGCGCGTCCAGCCGAACGACCGCCTCGTTGATGGTGTCGAACAGTGTGTCCATGCGCGCGCCACGCCGCGCCAGCCGCGCCGCTGTCTCCTCGCGCTCCGATCGCGCACGCCACAGCGATTCGCGCAACCGGCGCATGCGCGCGCGCATCCATCCAGCATGCGCCAGCCAGCCTGCCGCCAGCAACAACGCTGCCCAAGCGGCTCCGCTCACCGGGCCGGACTCACGCCGAACGCAGGCGATCGGGATTGAAGCGGTAGCCCATCCCCCGAATGGTTTCGATGGCCGCACCCGCGCCGTGCGCCTCCAGCGCCCTGCGCAGCCGCTTGACCGTCACATCCACGGTGCGCGGCTCCACGAACACATCCCGCCCCCAGACATGATCGAGCAGCCATTCGCGCGAGCGGGTTTTGCCGGGCTTGTCCATCAACGCGGCCAGCAAGCGGTACTCCAGCGGCCGCAACGTCACCGCGCGCCCTTCCACCCGTGCTTCCAGTGCATCCGGGTCGAGCTCGATACCACCCGCGCACACCGTCTCCCGGCCTGGCGCCGCCGCGCGACGCAACAGCGCGCGAACGCGAGCCACCAGCTCCTCCGGCTCAAAGGGCTTGGCCATGTAATCGTCCGCGCCTTCGTCCAGCCCCTTCACCCGCTCCGCCGTCTGGCCCAGCGCTGTCACCATCAGCACCGGCACGGGCGTCTCCTCGCTGTCACGGCGCAAAAAGCGCAGCACCCGCATGCCGTCGGCTCCCGGCAGCATCCGATCCAGCACCACCAACTGCCAGGACTCGTCCCGCAGACGCTCGATGGCCATGCGACCGTCCGCGCAGACACATGCATCCAACCCCGCCGCCGCCAGATGCAGCCGCATCAGCTTCGCAATGGCCTCATCGTCCTCCACGATCAGGACACGGGCCCGCGCGCGCTCGTTCCGGTCCGTCGATGCGTTCATCATCGCGCATGCTGGCCGGCGCGCGCATTCGCGCAAGGGGCAAAGCGCCTACGGCCGAACGCCCAGCGCATAGTCGCGCAGCGCCGCATATTCCACCTCCAGATTCAGCGCCATGCGCGACAGCAGCCGGAACATGAAACGCAGCAGCTGATGCCCCAGCACCGGGTCCTCCAGCGTGATGACATCGAAGAACGAACGCCGCAAGGTCAGCGTCGTCAGCTCCTCGCGGGCCATCACCGTAGCCGAGTGCGGACGCTCGTCCAGAAACGAAAACAAGCCAAACACGTCGCCGGGTTTCAACGTGGCATAGACATTGCCGGAGGCGTCGCGCACGGCCGCACTGCCATTCAGAATCAGCCGCATCACCCGTTCCGAACGCGACCCGGCCTCATACAGCACGCGTCCGGCCTCCACCACTTCCTCCTCGAAACAGGAAAACAGCGCCATCGCCTCCGCCACTTCCATCTCGCGTCCGACGGGCAGCACGCGAAAACGCGCGAAATTCATGTTCGCCGCAATGGAGGCGGCCATGGCCTGCATCAGGTGATTCTTTTCCGTTTCCGCCCCCCGCATCTCCGGTTTGATCATGTGTCGCACCTCCTGTGATTCGTTCGCACCCTGGATTCGGGCGGCACATTACTGCCTCGCCATGACACGCCAATGTCAGCCCCATGACACGTATGTGACACCGCCTCCGTGTCATCGGCATGTCACATTCGCGCCCTACGGTTCGCCGCATCTCAATCCCCACAGGAGGAAGCACTCATCATGAGACTGAACATGAAGAAACATTCCATCGCGGCGGCGATCGTGGCCATCGGCGCGACCGGCCCGGCCTTCGCCGGCGGCGTGCAGGTGGACAACCGCAGCCTGACCGACATCCTGGTCGCCAAGGGCGTGCTCACCAGGGACGAGGCCAAGGCGGTCAAGAAAAACAACGATGGCAAGCTGAAGTTCGAGGGCCTGGTGTATGCCAACACTCGCTTCACCACAAAGAAGGACGCCACCAAGACCACCGGTCGCAGTCAGGGACTGGCCATCGACCGCGCCTATCTGACGGCCAAGTACTCGATGAACGACGACTGGATGATGCGCATCACCACCGACGTGCATCTGGATACAGGGCTGTCCAAGAAAAACAACAACATCTTCCTGAAATACGCCTACGTGCAAGGCAAGCTCATGGGTGATGCGGTCGTGCTGCGTCTGGGCCAGTCCCACACGCCGTGGATCGACCACGAGGAGCACCTGTGGAAACACCGCTACGCCTCCAAGGTGTTCATCGACACGCTTGGCCTGGAGGCATCCAGCGATCTGGGCATCGGCCTGAAGGGCAAGCTGGCCGACGGTCTGATTCGCTACTGGGTGACCGAAACCAATGGCGCGGGTTATTCCCACCCCGGCATGCACCGCAATCTTGCCGACGCGGCCTGGAAGAAGGGCCTGCCCAAGGCCTTCGATTTCAGCTCGCGGCTGGGCATCTACCCGATCGAAGGCCTGACGCTGGATTTCCAGTTCCGCGACGGTTACAAGGGCACCAAATATTTTGACAGTGCCTTGAATCGCACCACACGGGGAGTCAAGCATACGCTGTGGCAGGCCATGGTCACCTACGGCATGGGCCACGACTGGCGCGTGGCCGCGAACTATGTGCAGGAAAAATCGGACCGGAAAGCAGACACGGTGACCAACGCGGCAGGGACACCTGTCGCCATCACCGCCCGCACCGACAAAACCACGGGCTACGACTTCTGGGGCTGGGTGAAGTTCTCCGGCACGCCGTTCGGCGCCTTCGGGAGGTATGAATCGTATCGCGTCAAGCGCAACACCACGCCCGGCGTCACGCCAAAGTCCAACCGCTATCAGGCCGGTCTGGAGTACTTCCCGGCCCGCAACGTGGTGCTGTCACTGGTGTATGACACCACCAAGGTCACAAACAACGGCTTTACGGCCGGTGCGACATCGAAGGACACCAGCTACGGCTTGTTTTCGCGCTTCAAGTACTGAGCTTGCAGGTTCGCGACCGGTGCACACCGGTCGCGGCCTGACATCAATCATGCAATACTGTCACAATAAAAAGGAGACAATGACATGAAGAAAATCATTTTTGCAGCAGCCATGTTCGCCGCGACCGGCCTGGGCGCGATCACGGCGCAGGCAGGCGCCGCCATCAACGGCGCGGGCGCGACCTTCCCCTACCCGGTCTATTCCAAGTGGGCGTATGCCTACAACAAGGAAACCGGCGTCAAGCTGAACTACCAGGCCATCGGCTCCGGCGGCGGCATCAAGCAGATCAAGGCCCGCACGGTGGACTTCGGCGCATCGGACGCGCCGCTCAAGCCCGAGGAGCTGGACAAGTTCGGCCTGATGCAGTGGCCGCAGATCATGGGCGGCGTGGTGCCGGTCGTGAACATCAAGGGCGTGAAGGCCGGCCAGCTCAAGCTGACCGCGCGCAACCTGGCGGACATCTACCTGGGCAAGATCACCAAGTGGGACGATCCGCGCATCACGGCCAACAACCAGGGCCTGCGCCTGCCGCATCAGGATATCACCGTGGTGCATCGCTCCGACGGCTCCGGCACGACCTGGATCTTCACCAACTACCTCTCCAAGGTGAGCGGCGAGTGGAAGGAGAAGGTCGGCAACGCGAAGTCCGTCGCCTGGCCGACCGGCGTCGGCGGCAAGGGCAACCAGGGCGTGGCCGCGTTCGTGCGCAAGGTGAACGGCTCCATCGGCTATGTCGAGTATGCCTACGCACTGCAAAACAAGATGGCCTCGGTGCTGCTGCAGAACCAGTATGGCAACTTCGTCGCCCCGACCTCGGCCAACTTCCAGGCTGCGGCCGCCGGCGCGGACTGGAAGCACGCCAAGGGCTACTACATGGTGCTGACCAACCAGCCGGGCGCGAACTCCTGGCCCATCACCGGCGCGTCCTTCATCCTGATGTACAAGGTGCAGGACAATCCGAAGCAGGCCCGCGAGGTGCTGAAGTTCTATGACTGGGCCTTCCATCACGGTCAGCAG
>CAYVBG010000092.1:0-6808 GCA_964449205.1 uncultured Zetaproteobacteria bacterium
CCCATGCCGATCATGTGGTGATCGCCGGTCACGACGGCGGCACGGGCGCCAGCCCGCTGACCAGCATCAAGCACGCGGGCGCGCCGTGGGAGCTGGGGCTGGCCGAAACCCAGCAGACGCTGGTGCTCAACCGCCTGCGCGGTCGCACGATCCTGCAGGCGGACGGCCAGATGCGCACCGGCCGCGACGTGGTCATCGCGGCGCTGCTGGGCGCGGACGAAGTGGCTTTCGGCACCATCGCGCTGGTCGCCGAGGGTTGCATCATGATGCGCAAGTGCCATCTGAACACCTGCCCGGTCGGTGTTGCGACGCAGGATCCGGAGCTGCGCAAGAACTTTGTCGGCAAGCCCGAGGACGTGGTGAACTATTTCATGTTCGTGGCCGAGGAAGTGCGCGAGCTCATGGCCGAGCTGGGCTTCCGCACCTTCGATGAGATGATCGGCGCCAGCGACGTGCTGGATGTGGACGACGCCATCCGCCACTGGAAGTCCCGCGGCCTGGATCTGTCGCCGCTTTTGGCCCGGGTGGAGCCCAACGGCGCGGCCATCCACCATTGCGAGACGCAGGATCATGGCATCGCGGACGTGCGCGACCGCTGGCTCATCGAGCAGGCGCGGCCGGCATTGGAAGCACGGCAGCCCGTGGTCATCGAAACCCCCATCCGCAACGTGGATCGCAGCTTCGGCACCATGCTTTCGGGCCAGGTGGCCAAGCGTTACGGCCATGCCGGGTTGCCGGAGGACAGCATTGTCATCAAGGCGCGCGGCACGGCGGGCCAGAGCCTGGGTGCATGGCTGGCGCGCGGCGTCACCATCGAGCTGGCCGGCGAGGGCAACGACTATGTCGGCAAGGGGCTTTCCGGCGGACGCATCGTGATTTATCCGCCGGAGGATTCCGGGATCGTGGCCGAGGACAACATCATCGTGGGCAACACGGTGCTGTTTGGCGCCATTGCCGGCGAGTGCTATTTCCGGGGTGTGGGCGGCGAACGATTCGCCGTGCGCAACTCCGGCGCGGTCGCGGTGGTCGAGGGCGTCGGCGACCACGGCTGCGAATACATGACCGGTGGCACGGTGGTGGTGCTGGGGCCCACCGGCCGAAACTTCGCGGCCGGCATGAGTGGCGGCATCGCCTATGTGCTGGACGAGGACGACACGTTCGAAAGCCGCTGCAACATGGCGCAGGTGGAACTGGAGCCGGTTGCGTCCGAGGCCGAGATTCTGGAGGAAATGGAACATCAGGGGCCGGATCTGGAAACCCACGGCCGGGTGGATATCCGGCATTCGCTGGATCAAAACGACCAGCGCATTCTGCGCATGCTGATCGAGCGTCACCGGCACTACACCGATTCCGCCGTGGCGCGACGGATTCTGGCGCACTGGAGCGCGTATCTGCCGAAGTTCGTCAAGGTGATGCCGGTGGACTACCGTCGCGCGCTGAAGGAAATGGAGGCCGAACGACGGCAACACGCCACGACGGAGGAGCATATTCATGGGTAAGCCCACGGGGTTCAAGGAATACGCGCGCGAGGGCCTGAGCTACGCCCCCGTGGCCGACCGGATCACGCATTTCCATGAGTTCGCGAAGCTGCCGCGCCATATCCAGACCCAGGGCGCGCGCTGCATGGATTGCGGCATCCCCTTCTGTCACAACGGATGCCCGATCAACAACATCATTCCCGACTGGAACGACCTGGTGTACCGCGACCGCTGGCGCGAGGCGCTGGATGTGCTGCATTCCACGAACAACTTCCCGGAGTTCACCGGTCGCATCTGCCCCGCGCCCTGCGAGGAGTCCTGCACCGTGAATCTGATCACCGAGCCGGTCACCATCAAGAACATCGAGCTGGCCATTGTCGAGAAGGGCTGGCAGGAAGGCTGGATTCAGCCCGAGATCGCCGCGCACAAGACCGGCAAGCGCGTGGCCATCGTGGGCTCGGGGCCGGCGGGGCTGGCCTGCGCCCAGCAACTGGCCCGTGTGGGGTATGCGGTGGTGGTGTTCGAGAAGGCCGACCGCATCGGCGGTTTGATGCGCTACGGCATCCCGAACTTCAAGTTCGAGAAGCACATCATCGACCGGAGACTGGCGCAGATGCGCGCCGAGGGCGTGGAGTTTCGCGAGAACGTGCATGTCGGCGTGGATATTCCGGCCACAAGCCTGCTGGACGAATTCGACGCCGTGGTGTTGGCCGGCGGCGCCGAGACGCCGCGCGACCTGCCGGTGCCGGGACGCGAACTGGAGGGCATTCACTTCGCAATGGAGTTTCTGACCCTGAACACCAAGCGGGTGTTGGGCGACGACATTCCCGATGATGCGTTCATCTCCGCCGCCGGCAAGCATGTGGTGGTCATCGGCGGCGGCGATACCGGCAGCGACTGCATCGGCACGTCCAACCGTCATGGCGCGGCGTCTGTCACCCAGCTGGAGATTCTGCCCAGGCCGCCGGAGCAGCCGGACAAGCTCGTGACCTGGCCGGACTGGCCGAACCGGCTGCGCACCTCGACCTCGCAGGAGGAAGGCTGCGAGCGCATGTGGCAGGTTTCGACCCGCCGCTTCATCGGCGACGATGCCGGTCATGTGCGTGAAATCGAATGCGTGAAGGTGGAATGGGAGAAAGATGCCGATGGCCGCTGGCAGATGCGCGAGGTCGAAGGCAGCGCCTTTCGCCTGAAGGCCGATCTGGTGCTGCTCGCGATGGGCTTTCTGCATCCGGTGCATGAGGGCATGCTCGAAGAGTTGGGCGTGGCGCTCGATGCCAGGGGCAACGTGGCCGCCAACACCACGGACTATCGCGCCAGCCTGAACAAGGTGTTTGCCGCCGGCGACATGCGACGCGGCCAGTCGCTGGTGGTCTGGGCCATCCGCGAGGGTCGCCGCTGCGCCCGCGCGGTGGACGAATACCTGATGGGCGAAAGCAACCTGCCCGCCGTCTGATTCCCCCTCATTCCGCGTCGGGAGGGCGCCTCGCCCTCCCGTTGGCCTTCCGCGTTTTCCATGATCTGTGCCTCCACCCTGGCGGTCTGTCGCCCATGAGACGGCGATGGCGGAGGCATGTTCCTGTTTTTTTGACTCTGTTTTCCGCCCCTTGATCGGGCTTCATGAACGTTTGTTCATCAAGTGCTTGACATCCATATAAGATTCATCTTCAATGCGCCTTTGAGTAGATGCATTGCCGATGCATGTTATCTGCTCGTCCATCATCCGCGACTCCAGGAGGCACCATGAAGAAGCATCTCGCTCGCTTGACCTGCATCGCGACCATGGCGGTCGCGTTTCTCCTCTCCTCTCCCGCATGGGCCAAGAAATGGGAGTTCAACATGAGCATCGACGAAATCATGCTCAACGTGGCCCCCGACCTCGACTACAAGGTGTTTGGCTTCAACGGACAGGTTCCGGGGCCGCTCATCCATGTGCGGGAAGGCGATGAGGTGACCGTTCACGTCACCAACAACACCACGCTGCCGCACACGATCCACTGGCATGGCTTTTATCAGCACAACAACTGGCGCAATGACGGCGTGCCCGGCATCACGCAGCCCAAGGGCATTCAGCCCGGTGAGACATACACCTATCACTGGGTGGCCGAGAAACCCGGCACCATGTGGTATCACTGCCATGTGAACGCCAACGAGCACACCGGCATCCGCGGCATGTGGGGGCCGATTGTGGTGGATCCGAAGCATCCGACGAAGCTGGAAAAGAAAGCCACGATGGATGTCATCATGATGCTGAGCAGCTGGGAATCGGAAGCAGCCAACAAATACGGCACCGGCGCGGGCCCGAACGACAAGCGCAACTACTTCTCCATCAACGGCAAGTCCTTCCCGCTCACCCAGCCGCTGCGCGTGAAGCACGGGGATTTCGTGCGCATTCGTTTCATCGGCGCCGGCAACTCGATGCACGCGATGCACAGCCACGGGCACGACATGCTGGTGGCGTTCAAGGACGGCCTGCCCATCAAGGACCCCTACTATGTGGATACGCTGCTGGTGATTCCGGGCTCGCACAACGATGTGTTCATCGACATGGACAATTCCGGACGCTTCATCTTCCACGATCATGTGGACTATCAGTCCACGAACAACGGCAAGTTCCCCGGCGGCGTGGTCACGGTGATCGAATACGAGGACTCGCCCAAGGACGACTGGTATCCGTGGCATAACGTCAAGTACGACCCGGATTTCTTCTACGCTGAATCCCTGAAGAAAGGCTATGGCATGTTCAACCACGCAGGCTTCAAGGGCAAGCCGATGGCGCGCAAGCATCGCCGCCGTCATCACCGCCGGGCGGAATAAGCGATGCGGATTCGGTTGGCATTCCTCCTCTCCGGCGCCATGTGCCTCCTCTCTCCGGCAGTCCATGCCGGAGAGGACGGAATGCATCTCTTGAAGCAACAATGCGCTTCCTGCCACGACCTGACGGGGCCCGCGCCCACCACCCTGAAGGCGCTGTGGGCGCGCAAGGGGCCGGATCTGTTTTACGCAGGCGACAAATACCGCAGGGAATGGCTGGTCGAATGGCTGCAACATCCCAAACGCATCCGGCCGGCGGGCGAATTTTACCGCCATCATATCAAGCCCGGCCCCAAACGCGATGTGGTGGACCCGTCAACGCTGAAACCCCACCCCGCTCTCGGCAAGAACGAGGCCGTGGCCGTGGCCGATGCCTTGATGAAACTGCATGCGCACCGGGATTGGATTGCAGAGGAACATCTGGATGCGTCGGCGAAACCCGGCCCGTTGGGCGAAATGATGTTCGACAAGATATACGGCTGCATGGCCTGCCATGAAATCGAACCGGGCTATGGCGGATTGTCCGGGCCGGAGGTGTACACGGCCGGCAGGCGATTGAAGCCGGAATTCATGCTCAGTTACATCAGAAACCCGCAGGGCTGGGATCCGAAGATCTGGATGCCGAACAAGCACGTGCCTGAGGCCAACATCCAGAAGCTGGTGAACTATCTGCTGGAGCTGTCGAAGGAGGATTGGGATGACAACGAATAGACTGCTCTTTCCCCTGCTTCTGGCGCTGGCGTTCGCGACCGCTCCGATGGCTTCGGCGCGGGAGAGCGCACGCGACAACTACGCCACCTACTGCGTCCAGTGCCATGGTCTGGAAGGCACCGGCAATGGCGTCAATGTGCGGGACATGTCGGTTCAGCCCCGGGATCACACCGACGCCAAGGCCATGGGCGGCCGTTCCGACGAAGAGCTGTTCAAGGTCATCAAGGAAGGCGGCCTCGCCATCAGCAAGAGCGTCATCATGCCCCCTTGGGGCGACACGTTCACCGATCAAGAGATCCACGATCTCGTCCAATACCTCCGTCGCCTGTGCCAATGCAGGCACGGAGGTTGAACGCCGCCCTGCGCGGCAAGCTCGACAACACACCAAGGAGGAAAACACATGAAGATGATACAACGCAATCTGGTTTCCCTGGCGGCCTTGGCCTGCATGGCCTCGGCTCCGGCCCTGGCCACGGCCAAGACGGTCAAGGTGACCTTCACGGCCATGGAAAAGGAAGTGGTCATCGACAACAAGGGAACCAAATACCCCGCCTGGACGTTCAACGGCGCGATTCCCGGCCCCGTGGTGCGCGTCAAGGTGGGCGACACGGTGGATTTCAAGCTGATCAACCCGAAGGAGAACAAGAACTCCCACTCGATCGACTTCCACGCGGCGGAAGTGGACGTGCTCAACGAGTTCGCCCCCGTCAAGCCGGGCCACACCAAGCACTTCAAGTTCGTCGCCCGTCGCGCCGGCGTGTACATGTATCATTGTGGCGCCAACCCGATGGCGCAGCATATCGCCCGCGGCATGTTCGGCATCATCATCGTTGACCCGAAGAAGTACACCAAGGCCTATCCCAAGCCTGACCGCGAGTATGTGCTGATTCAGTCCCAGTACTTCCCGAACGCCGAGGACTACACGGCGATGATCGAGAACCGCGGCTGGACCAACGCCCTGATCAACGGCAAGGTGTTTCACTATGATCCGGTGCACGACCCGAACGCCACAAAGGTGTTGATGGCCAAGCCCGGTGAGCGCGTGCGCATCTATTTCGTCAATGCGAACATCAACATGCCGGTGGCCTTCCACCCGATCGCCGGCATCTGGGATCGGGTGTTCATCAATGGCAACCCGAAGAACGTGCTGTATGACGTGCAGACCTACAATGTCGCGGTGGCCGAGGCCTCGGCGTTCGATATCGTGTCGCCGAAGGATCGCGCGACCAACAACGCCATCGTCGACCACACGATGAGCGCGGCGCTGCGCGGTGCCATCACGGTGTTGATGAACCGGCCGGACGCGGATCCCAAGCTCGGCAAGGGCGACAACATCCTGATTCGATAATCCGGATCACCGGGCATCATCGAAGGGGGCCATCCGGCCCCCTTCTTCGTGCTCGGCCGCAGCCTCGGAAAGCATGCCGGGCTTCAGGCGCTGCAAGAAAAGAATGCGCGAACGTCTTCCAATCTCTCTGTTTTTGGCGCGCCGGGCAGATTGATCGCCGCGGCGCGTCCCCACGGCCGGTGGTAGATGCGCGAATCCAGCAGCGCGATGACGCCCCGGTCGTTGCCGGAGCGAATCAGACGCCCCACGCCCTGCCGCAACACAGCGATGGCCTCCGGCAGTTGCACATCGGCAAAACCGTTGCCGCCCTGCGCCTCGCAGCGCAAGCAGCGCGCGCGCAGCAGGTGGTCGTCGGGCGGCGCGAACGGCATCTTGTCGATGATGACCAGCGACAACGCTTCGCCGGGCACATCCACGCCCTCCCAGAAACTTCGTGTTCCGCATAAAACAGAATGTG
>CAYVBG010000093.1:0-6761 GCA_964449205.1 uncultured Zetaproteobacteria bacterium
AGTTGGAGCGTGCGCTCCAGATGCGTGCAGGCCTCCTGATGCACGGTGATGATATCCGCGCCTGCCTTGGCGAAGGATTCGACTTGCGTATCCGGATGCTCGACCATCAAATGCACATCGATCGGCTTGTCCGTATGGCTGCGGATCGCCTTGCAGACATTGTCCCCGATCGTGATCGGCGGCACGAAAGTGCCATCCATCACATCAAAATGTACCCAGTCGCAGCCGCCTTCGTCAATCGCGCGCACTTCCTCGCCCAAGCGCGCGAAATCCGCGGAAAGAATGGATGGCGCAATCACCAGATCCTTTTGCATGTCCGTTCCCCTGTATATGAAGTCAATGGAATACCAATCCAGCCACCGCCGCGATGCGGGCGGTGCGAAAAGCCCGTGAACTTCTAGCGATTCCCGCCCTTGTCGTCCAGCACCGGGCGCGCCTGCCGCGAAAGCCAGCGCGCCACGGCCCCGACCTGCGCCGCATCCAACGGCCCGCCGGCGGCCCGGGAAAATGCCGGCATGACCGGCGATCCCGCGCCCTTCATCAGAATCGCACGGATCGTTTCCGCATCAAGCCCGGCCAGCCTTGGCGCATACGCCCCCCGCCCCTCCTCGCCGTGGCACATCGCGCACACAGCCCGATAAATGGCCGCCCCCTGGCGCAGGCCGCGCGCGGGTTCGGCGTGGCACCGGGCGCAGCGGCCGGCGAACAGACCCGCACCCTTCATTCCCGCATGCGGATCGGCCCGCACGGCCAGCCGCAGCGTCGCCGTGGCGCGCGCGCCGCCGGCCTCCACCACGGTCACGGTCTTGCGGACACGCCCCTGCTTGAAACGCGTGTCCACGCGCACGATCAGCGGCACAAACTCGCCCGGCTGCAAATCGCGCCTCTCCAACTCCGCGCTCGTGCAGCCGCACGAGGTCTCCACCCGCGCGATGTGAACGGGAAACGCGCTGACATTGCGCACCAACAGTCGCGCCTCGGCCGTCCGCCCCTCCGCCACCTCGCCCATGTCCAGCGTGGCGGGCTGAATCAGCAGGGGCGAGGTCGATTGCGGATCATCGCCGCCGGACGACGTCGCGCAAGCGGCCAAGATCCATACCGCCGCGACCCGAACCGCCGCCCATGCTCCGCCACATCCCTTCATGCGCGACACCCTGCGCCGCATTCCGGTCGCGCCAGCCAGCGCGCCAGCTCCGGCGGCAGCGGGCGCTCACCATGCATCATGGCCAGCAACTCGGGCGGCGGCGCATCCTCCAGCATGCGCGCCAGCGCCCGCCGTTCCGGCCCGGTCATGCGCGCCAGCGCCGGCTCGAGCCGACCCAGCCACGCATCCAGCTCCAGCATCCCCTGCCGGCACAGGCGATAGCGCAGCCGGCGCAACTCCGGCCGGCTCATGACCTGCGCAGCAGCAACAGGCGCTTGATGTGGTCGATGGCGCGGGTCGGATTCAACCCCTTGGGACAGGCATCCATGCAGTTCATGATCTGATGACAGCGATACAGGCGAAATGCATCCTCCAGTTGATCCAGCCGCGCACCGGTCGCCTCGTCGCGCGAGTCGCGGATCCAGCGGTCGGCCTGCAACAGCGTGGCCGGGCCCAGAAACCGTTCGCCGTTCCACCACCACGAAGGACACGACGTGGTGCAGCAGGCACACAGAATGCACTCGTAAAACCCGTCGAGCCGGGCGCGTTCCTCCGGCGATTGCGGCCGCTCATGCTCCGGCGCCGGCGCATCGGTGGTCAGCCAGGGGCGGACGGAGCGGTATTGTTCGAAGAAATGCGTGGTGTCCACCACCAGGTCGCGAATCACGCGCATGCCGGGCAGCGGACGCACCCGAATCGGCTGTTTCAGACCGGCGATGTCGGTGATGCAGGCCAGCCCGTTCACGCCGTTGATGTTCATGCCGTCGGAGCCGCACACGCCCTCGCCGCAAGAACGGCGAAAGGTCAATGTGCCGTCCAGATTCCATTTGATGTGGTTCAACGCATCCAGCAGTTTCATGCCCCGTCGCGTCAACGGCACATCGTAGTCCTGCATGCGCGGCGCCTCGTCCCGCTCCGGATCGAAGCGCCACACGGAAATCCGGATCGTATCCGCCATCAATACACCCGTTCCTTCGGCGGAATGGACGGCACCGTCATCGGCTTCAGGCGCACCGGCTTGTAGCCCAGCCGCACACCGCCAGCATCCAGCCATGCCAGCGTATGCTTCATCCAGCGCTGGTCGTCCCGATCGGGCCAGTCCTCGCGCGCATGCGCGCCGCGCGATTCGGTGCGCGCATGCGCGCCGGCCGCCGTGACCCGCGCCAGCGCCATCAGGTTCTCGGCTTCCAGCGCCTCGATGAGCTCGGTGTTGAACACGCCGCCGCGATCGTCGATGCCGGCCTCCGCCAGTTCCCCGGCCAATCGTTCCAGCTTCTCCAGCCCCTCGCGCATCGAATCCTCCACGCGATACACGCTGAAGTGTTCCTGCATCACCGTTTGCATCTCCAGCCGGATGTCGGACACCCGCCGACCGGCGCGGGCCTGCCCCTCCAGCCAGCGGGTCACGCGCCCGGCGCCCCGCCGCCAACAATCAGGATCGAGCGTGGGGTGATAGCGATGTTCACGCAGCCATTTCCGCACCCGGTTGCCGCAGGCCCGGCCAAACACCACGATCTCCAGCAGTGAATTGCCGCCCAGCCGGTTGGCGCCATGCACGGAAACGCACGCCGCCTCGCCAATGGCGAACAGCCCCGGCACCGGCGTTTCCGCGCCATTCCCGCCATCGGGCGCAACCACCTCGCCAAAACGGTTGGCCGGCACGCCGCCCATCGTGTAATGCGCGGTCGGCTGCACCGGAATCGGCTCTTTCGTGCAATCCACGCCGGCAAAGCGCAATGCCAGCCCGTGAATGTTCGGCAGCCGGCTCATGATGAGATCGCGGCCCAGATGATCGAGCTTGAGCAGCACATAATCCTTGTCCGGGCCGCAGCCGCGTCCTTCGCGAATCTCCCGCGCCATTGCGCGGCTGACCACGTCGCGGCTGGCCAGATCCTTCGCATGCGGGGCGTAGCGTTCCATGAAACGCTCGCCCTCGCTGTTGACGAGATACCCGCCCTCGCCGCGCACACCCTCGGTGATCAGCGGGCCGACATGGGCGATGCCGGTCGGGTGAAACTGGAAAAACTCCATATCCTCCAGCGGCAGCCCGGCGGCCAGCGCCAACGCGCCGCCGTCGCCGGTATTGATGTGCGCGTTCGTCGTGGTGCGAAAGATGCGCCCCGCCCCGCCGGTAGCCAGAATCACCGCCTTGGCCTGAAACAGGTGGAACTTGCCTTCCGCGATATCCCAGGCCATCACGCCCCGGCAGCCGCCATCCTCAAACATCAGATCGAGCGCGAAATATTCCTCGTAGAAATGCGTGCCGGCGCGCAGGTTCTGCTGATACAGGGTGTGCAGGATCGCATGGCCGGTGCGATCGGCGGCGGCGCAGGTGCGCGCGGCCTGCCCCCCCTCGCCAAACGCGCGCGACTGCCCGCCGAACGGACGCTGGTAGATCATGCCCGAATCCAGGCGCGAAAACGGCACGCCCTGGTGTTCCAGCTCGCGCACCACCAACGGCGCGGCGCGACACATGTATTCGATGGCATCCTGATCGCCCAGCCAGTCCGAGCCCTTGACCGTGTCATACATGTGCCACTGCCAGTGGTCGGAGCTGACATTGCCGAGCGCCGCGTTGATGCCGCCCTGGGCCGCCACCGTGTGCGAGCGCGTCGGCAACACCTTGGAGACCACGGCCACGCGATGCCCCGCATCCGCCAGTTGCAGCGCGCAGCGCATGCCGGCGCCGCCGGCGCCGATGATCACCACATCATGAAAATGATGCGCGACATGCGGCGAAGACAGATAGGCCATCTACGCCACCCCGCCCCAGACCACGGCCAGCCAGGCCACGCCCAGCGCGGCCGCCGCCACGCCCAGCGCGCCAACAAGCGGCACGCGCAGCCACGGGCAGTGCAGATAGTCCTCGACGATGACGCGCACCCCCAGCCAGCCATGCGCCAACACGGCAACCGCCAGCAGGGTGTGCATCACGCGCACCGGCAGCGCGGCCAGCAAATGCGCCAGTCCCGCCGCATCCAGCGAACCATGCGCCACCGCCCACAAAAGCCAGAACGCCGGCGGCAGCAACAGCAGCAGCGCCGCCGCCGTCAGCCGCTGCCAGAACCATTCGGACAGCCCGTTGTGCGCCGCGCCCCAGCGGGCCGTTCTCTCCGTCATGCTCCGCCCCCCATGATCCACAGTGCCGCGCCCAGCGCGACCGCCGCCGCAACACCCGCAGCCAGCGCCAGCCTGGCGGTGAATCGCATCGCGCCGCGCGATTCGCCAAACCCGGCATCCAGCGCCAGAAACCGTAGCCCGTTCACCCAGTGATAGACGAGCGCCGCCCCGCTCGCCCACAGAAACACGCGCCCCGCCGGCGCGCGCAGCCACGCCTGCGCCCGCATGAACCCTTCCGGCCCTCCAGCCATCATGGCCATCAGCCACACATAGCCCGGTGCAAACACGACCAGCATCAATCCGGAAATACGATGCGCCAGACTGGCCATCATCGGCGCGCGCCAGCGATAGACGGACAAACGCGGCGACAGGGGCCGGGATTTCAGCGAGGCAGTCCGTTTTCCGTTCACGGCCTCATGTATAGCACGCTTCATCCCGTGTGTGAAGGCGTGGATTCGGACGTGTGGCGCTCCACCAACCGCGCGATGCGCTCCGCCAGTTGGCCGGCGCGGTGCCAGCCGGATTCCTCGCCGGCCAGCGCATGCAGCGCCACGCCCGCCGGCAACGCGCGTTCGAACACGGCCCGGGCAGGTTCGCCCGCGGCCACGTCGCGCGCCACCAGCGCGCCCAGCACTCCGGCCAGCACATCGCCCGTGCCGCCACGCGCCAGCCGGTTGCCGCCAAACGGACACAGCCACAAACGGCTGTCGGGCGCGGCCACGAGCGAATCCGCGCCCTTGAGCACCACCCAGGCGCCGAACATCCGCGCCAGTTCCAGCGCCGCCGCCGGCCGGTCGGCCTGCACCTCTCCGGCCATCACGCCCAACAGCCGCGCCGCCTCGCCGGGGTGCGGCGTCAATGCCGCGGGCGCGGCGCGTTCCTTCAGCCGGCGGCGCAAGGCATCATCCGCCGCCAGCATGTTCAGCGCATCGGCGTCCAGCACCAACGGCGCATCCGATGCCAGCAGCCCGCCCAGCATCGCCCGCCGTTCGCGCCCCCAGCCCGGCCCGGCCACGACAACATCCGCACCGCGCCACGGCGCATCGGCCTCGGCATGCACCATCGCCTCCAGCGACGCGGCGGCAATCACCGGCCAGACCTCGGCCGGGCAGGCCATGCTGACCAGACCCGCGCCCGCCGCCATCGCGCCCGCCGCGGCCAGACGCGGCGCGCCGGTGAACCCGGGCGACCCGCCGAAGATCCACACATGACCGAAATCGCCCTTGTGCGCCGTGCGCGGCTTCGGCCCCAACGCCTGTTTCACATCGGCGCGGGACATCACCCGCGCCAACCGCATGCCGTTCGGGCAGGCATCGAAGGCGGCCCGCAAGATCGCGTCCGGAATGCCGATATCCGCCACCGGCAGCAGTCGTCCCGTCGCCTCGCGTCCGTCGCCCAGCCAGTGCCCCCATTTGGTCGCGGCCACCGGCAGCGTCCATGTCGCGCGCACCGCACCACCCATCGCGCGCCCGGTATCGCCCGAGATGCCGCTGGGCATATCCACCGCCAACACCGGACGCGCGCAGGCATTGACGGCATCCACCGCCGCCCGCGCGCGCCCTTGCAGGGGCCGATCCAGCCCGGTGCCAAACATCGCGTCCACCACCAGCGCCGCCCGCGCCAGCCAATGCCGCAAACAGGCCAGCAATTCGCCCGCCTCGCGCACCTTGACCCCGCCATCCAGCGCCTGCCGGGCATGCGCGGCCGCATCGCCCTTCAGCGATTCGGTCGCGCGCATTGCCACCACCGTCACCGACACGCCGCGGCGCACCAGCTCCAGCGCGGCCGCATAGCCGTCGCCGCCGTTGTTGCCGCCGCCGGCCACAATCACCACGCGCCCGCCATCATGCAGGCCATCCAGCGTCGCCCGCGCCACAGCCCGTCCCGCCGCCGCCATCAGCGCAACACCGGACACCCCCGCGGCCATCGTCCGGGCGTCTGCCCAACGCATCTGTTCATTGGTCAAAATCAGCATGTCCCTTCCTTCTTGCCCCTCCTCCATGCCATTTCCCGGCGTCTCCCGTCAGCGGCAAATATCCCGCCTTCTTCAGCCACGCGCCAGCCTCCTCCGAGGCCAGCCAGTCGGCCACGGCCGCGACATACGCCGGCGCATCCTCGCGCAGCCACAGCCACAGCACGCGCCGCATCGGCCAGCGTCCGTCGCGCACGGAGCCAGGATCCGGGGCGATGGTCCCGCCGTCCGGCAAGCGCAGATGCAGCCGATGCACCCCGTCGTTCAGCCAGCCAAAGGGAAGAAACCCCAGCGCCTGATCGCTCGCGGCCAGCAGATGGCGCGTATGCGCGTTGCCCGGCATCAGCACCGCCTCTGGCGGATGCCGGGCGTCCTTCAGTCCCATCCAGCGCATGAACAAGGCGCGCGTGCCGCTGCCGGTTTCCCGGTCCACCAGCAAAATCGGCCGGTCCGGCCCGCCCAGCGCCTTCCAGTTGCGTATCCGTCCCTGCCAGATGGCGCGCAGGGTTGGCCGATCGATGGCAT
>CAYVBG010000094.1:0-6738 GCA_964449205.1 uncultured Zetaproteobacteria bacterium
GTGCTGGCCGCGTCCGAAACCTTCGCGCGCCAGTGGAGCAGGGCGCATGATCCGGCGCGGATGCTGGAGGCATTGCGGGCGGTGAACGATTGCGTGGTCGTCACCTTGGGAGCGCGGGGGTTGATCTGGGCGCGCGGCGGCGACACCGGCCGGATGCCGGCGTTTTCCGTCCAAGCCGTGGACAGCACCGGCGCGGGCGATGCGTTTCATGGCGCATTGGCCTGGGCATTGGCCCGCGGGCGCGATTGGCGGGACGCGCTGCGCCTTGCGCAGGCCGCGGGCGCTTTGGCCTGCACCCGGCTGGGGGCGCGGCGGGCTTTGCCAACCCGCGAAGAACTGGCAAGGTTGGGCGCATGGTGAGGGAAAAGGTGCTGGTTTCCTCGTGTCTTCTGGGCGAAAAAGTGCGCTATGACGGCGGCGATTGCGCGCCACGAGGAAAACAATCGCGCATTCTGGAACAATGGCTGGCCGAGGAGCGCGTGGTGGCCTTTTGCCCGGAAGTGGAAGGCGGACTCGACACCCCGCGCATGCCGGCGGAGATTGAGGCAGGCGACGCCGAAGGCGTGCTGGCCGGGCGGCGGCGGGTGCGCCGCAAGGACGGCATGGATGTGACCGATGCCTTCCTCGCCGGCGCGGAGCGCGCGCTCGCCACCTGCTGGCAACACCGCATCAAGATCGCCGTACTCAAGGAAGGCAGCCCCTCCTGTGGTGCGCAATCCGTAAACGACGGCAGCTTCTCGGGGCGCAAGCGAAAGGGTCAGGGCGTCACCGCCCGACTGCTGGCCCGCCACGGCATTTCCGTGTTTTCCGAACTGGAGCTGGAAGCCGCCGCCCGTCGCCTGGCGGAACTGGAGGCCTGAGAAGGCCTCAGGACTTCCTGACGAACTCCGACTTCAGTTTCATCGCGCCAAAACCCGGAATCCTGCAATCGATGTTGTGATCGCCTTCCACCAGACGGATGTTCTTCACCTTGGTACCGACCTTCAGCGGCGACGATGCACCCTTGACCTTCAAGTCCTTGATGATGGTCACGGTGTCGCCATCCGCCAGGCGGTGGCCATGCGCATCGCACACGACCTGACCCTCCTCCGTGGCGTTTCCTTCCGGGCTCCACTCATGACCGCATTCGGGGCAAACCCACAAGCCGCGATCCTCATAGGTGTATTCCGAACCGCATTCAGGGCATGGGGGCAAGCTGCTCATGATTCCTTTCGTCTCCGATGTTGAGGGTGTGCCGCCGCATGCGCGACCGCCGGCGCGAACGCTGGGACAAAGCAGGCGTCGCTGCAAGCCGCCGGCTGGGGTAGCCTTCCGCCCATGCCCGATATTCTGTTCCATTTCGGCGAGCTCTCGCTCAAGGGCCGCAACCGCGCCGCCTTCGAGCGCCAGATGGCGCGCAATATCCGCCGCGTGCTGAAACCGGCGCTCACCGGAGACGGCCTGCGCCGCGAGCATGGACGCATGGTGGCCCGGGTTCGGGAAGTGACGCCGGAACTGATCGAACACCTGGCGCTGACGCCGGGCATTCGCAACTTCTCCATTGTCCGTTCCTGCGAACGCGCGCTGGATGCCATGCGTGAAATGGCGCGCGCGGCCATTATCGAGGATTTCGGGCCCGATGTCGCCGGCCGACGCTTTCGGGTGTCGGCACGACGGGGTGACAAGTCGTTCCCGCTGACCAGCCCCGAACTCAACCTGGAGGTGGGTGGCTGGCTGAAAGCGCAACTGGGCCTGCATGTGAACCTGGATCGTCCGGAGATCGACGTACGTATCGAGGTGACGCGTAACGCGGCCTATGTCTACACGCGCAAGATCGCCGGCATTGGCGGATTGCCGGTCGGTTCGTCCGGGCGCGGCGTGGTGTTGTTTTCCGGCG
The DNA here is from genome assembly GCA_964449205.1 of uncultured Zetaproteobacteria bacterium. Taxonomy (GTDB): domain Bacteria; phylum Pseudomonadota; class Zetaproteobacteria; order Mariprofundales; family Mariprofundaceae; genus JALVTX01. The sequence continues at coordinate 1,877 of CAYVBG010000094.1, forward strand.
GCATTGATTCGCCGGTCGCGGCGTTTGCGATGATGAAGCGCGGCATGCGTGTAACGCTCGTTCACTGCTACAACAGCACCATCAACCGCGATTTCGGCAAGATACACGACCTGGCGGCACGATTGTCGCGCTATCAGGGGCATTTGCGCCTGTATCTGGTGGATCTGGAGGAATACCAGCGTCACGTCATCGCACTCGCCCCGGCCGAATACCGGATGATTCTCTACAAACGCCAAATGATTCGTGAGGCAGCCCGCATCGCCCGCCGACGCCGCGCCGATGCATTGATCACCGGCGATTCGCTGGGGCAGGTCGCCAGTCAGACACTGGCCAATATCCGCGCCATTTACGATGCCAGCCCCCTGCCATTGCTTTCGCCGCTGATTTCGCACGACAAGGAGGAAATCGTGAATATGGCGCGGCGCATTGGCACCTACGGGATTTCCATTGAGGACTATTGCGACATCTGTTCCTTCCTCATCGCCAAACACCCTGAAACGCGCGGCGACCCGGCCACCGTGGCCCGGCTGGAGGCGGAGCTGCCCACCGAGGACATCGAAAGCCCCGTGCGCATGGTGGAATGCGAGGATGGACGGATGACGTCGTGATGTCTGCGCAGGCGGGTTTCTCATCCGCCCGGCAGACTGCTAGCGTTCCCGCATGAGCAACGAAAAACCTTGGGGCGGTCGATTCGACGCGCCAACCGATGCCTTTGTCGAGGACTTCAACGCCTCCATCGATGTGGATGCGCGGATGTGGCGCGAGGACATCAAGGGCTCGCGCGCCCATGCCCGCATGCTGGGCCGCCAGGGCATTCTTTCGGACGAGGACGTGCGGCACATCCTGCAAGGGCTGGACGGGATCGAGGCAGCCATCGCGTCGGGCGAACTTGAGTTCACCGCGGCGCTGGAAGATGTGCACATGAACATCGAGGCGCGGCTGACCGAGAGGATCGGCGACGCCGGCAAGCGCCTGCACACCGCCCGCTCGCGCAACGATCAGGTCGCCACCGACATGCGCCTGTATCTGCGCCGCCGGACAAGCGAACTGACCGCGCGCATCCGCACGCTGCAACATGTGCTGGTCGAACTGGCCGAAACCCACGCGGACACCATCATGCCCGGATTCACCCACCTGCAAACCGCCCAGCCGGTGACCTTCGGCCACCACCTGCTGGCTTGGGTGGAAATGCTGGCACGCGACGCCGGCCGCTTTCAGGACGCCCGCCGGCGGATGAACCAGTGCCCATTGGGCGCGGCGGCGCTCGCCGGCACGACCTTCCCCATCGACCGCGAAATGACCGCGCGCGAGCTGGGGTTCGACGCGCCTTGCCGCAATTCGTTGGACGCGGTGTCCGACCGCGATTTCGTGATGGAGATTCTGGCCGCCGCTTCCATCTGCGCCATTCATCTTTCGCGCATGGCCGAGGAGTTGGTGGTGTGGATGAGCGCGCAGTTCGCCTTCATCGATCTGCCGGATGCGTTTTGCACCGGATCGTCCATCATGCCGCAGAAGAAGAATCCGGACATGCCCGAGCTGGTGCGCGGCAAGACGGGGCGCATCACCGGCGGGCTGGTCGCGATGTTGATGACGATGAAATCCCTGCCGCTGGCCTACAACAAGGACATGCAGGAAGACAAGGGCGCGGTGTTCGATGCCTGCGACCAACTGGACGGCTGCCTGCGCGTGTTTGCCGACATGCTGCCGGGCATGACCGTGAACCGGGAACGCATGCGCCAGGCCGCGGCCAGCGGATTTTCGACCGCCACCGATCTGGCCGATGCATTGGTGCGCGCCGGCGTGCCGTTTCGCGAAGCACACGCCATTGTGGGCCAATCGGTCGCCTATTGCATCGCCCACGGCATCGCGCTGCATGAGATGGACGCGGCGGCCTGCGCCGCCATCGATCCACGCCTGAACGCGCGGATGGTGCGCGCGCTGTCGGTGGAGGACTGTGTGGCCGCGCGCGATCACATTGGCGGCACGGCGCCCGAACAGGTGCGTCGCCAATGTGCATGGTGGAAGCAACGACTGGAGAACGAACAATGCGTAGATTCCTGATTTCCGGCCTGATACTGCTGGCGCTGGTTGGCTGCGGCCGCAAAGAAATGCCCATCGCGGACACCGGCAAGCCCCCCGCCGTTCAGGGGCTGAAACATGAACTGGCCGGCAACAGCCTGCGCCTGACATTCACGCTGACCGGCGGCTCCGGCCCCGTCGGCTACCAGATCGACCGTGCTGAACTCGATCCCGTCTGTCATTGCCCCACGGATTGGCGCCGCTACTACGAGCAGCCGGCCATTCCCGGACAGAAAAACAAGGCGCTGACCAAAACCCTGAATCTGCGCACCTACAAGCGCACGTTCTTCTTCCGCATTCGCGCCGTGGACGCCTTCGGGAACCTGGGCCCATGGAGCCCGGTCATTCAGGCCCGCGCCGAAGTCATGCCGGGCGACCAGTGACACCCGCGCCGTGAAAAACGCCCAACCGCGCCTGGACAGGCTGGGCGCCTACCCGTTCGAGCGCCTGAAGCGCCTGCTGGATGGCCTTGCGCCGCCGGCGGGACTTGCGCCGATCGATGCCGGCGCGGGCGAGCCGCGGCTGCCGCGCCCGGCCTTTGTGGACGAGGTTCTGAACGCCCATCTGGATGGCTTTTCCCGCTATCCGCCGACGCGCGGTTGCCGGTTTCTGCGCGAGGCGATCGCCGAATGGCTGGCGCAGCGCTACCGCCTGCCGCCGCTCGATCCCGAAACGCAGGTTCTGAGCGCGAACGGCACGCGCGAGGCGTTGTTCGCGGTCGCGCATGCGTTCGTCGATCCCGAGGCGGAAGCACGGCCCGCCGTGCTGATGCCGAATCCGATGTATCAGATCTATCTCGGTGCGGCGGTGTTGAGCGGCGCGGAGCCTGTTCTCATGGATTGCCGGGCGAAAAACGGTTTCGCGCCCGATCTGGAGGCCGTGCCGGAGGGCGTGTGGCGGCGCGCGGCGCTGGTTTATGTGTGTTCGCCGTCCAACCCCACCGGCTGGATCGCGGACGAGGCCTGGTATGCGCGCCTGCTGGCGCTGGCGGATGCGCATGATTTCGTCGTCGTGGCGGACGAATGCTATTCGGAGATTTACCGGGATGCGCCGCCGGTCGGTCTGCTCGAAGTTTGCCGCAAGCTGGGGCGCGATGATTTCAGCCGCTGTCTGGTGATGAATTCGCTCTCCAAGCGCTCGGCGCTGCCGGGCCTGCGCGCGGGCTTCATCGCCGGCGATGCGCGGCTGATCGCCCGCTTCGCCAGGCTGCGCAGCTACACCGGCCCGGCCACGCCGGAGCCGCTTCAGCATGTCGCGGCGGCGGCCTGGCGGGATGACGCGCATGTGCGCGGGCATTTGCGCATTTACCGCGAAAGTCTGGATGCTTTCTATGAGGTTTGGCGTGGCGCGGGGCGGCGGGATGCGATGCCGGCGGGGTCGTTCTTCGCGTGGCTGGAAGTCGGGGACGGCGAGATGTTCGCGCGGCGGGCCTTCGCCGAACAGGCCGTGACGGTGTTGCCCGGCGCCTACCTCTCCGCAGACGATGCAAGCGGCGACAATCCGGGGCGGCGTTTCGTGCGCGCCGCGCTCGTGGACGGGCCGGACGCCGCCGCCGAACTGGCGCGCCGGTTGCTGGCGGTCGCGGAAGGAGGTGCGGCATGAGGCTGCCCGCGCATATCGAGGCCGCGCTGCGCGCGCGCGCCGATGAAGGCACTTTGAACTGCTATGTCTACGATACGGCGCCGATGCGCGCCAAGCTGCGCGAGCTGGCCCGGCGGATGCCGGAAGGCGTGCAGCCGTTCTATGCGATGAAGGCCAATCCGCATCCGGCCTTCCTGGCGGCGGCGCGCGAGGCGGGTGCGGCGGGCATCGAGATCGCCAGTCTGGGCGAGGGCGAGAAGGCGCTGGCCGCCGGATTCGCGCCGTCCGAGTTGATCTTCACCGGCCCCGGCAAATCGCCGGAAGAACTGCGCTGGGCGGTGGAGCAAGGCATTCGCACCGTGCATGTCGAATCGCTGGTTGAGGCGCACCGGCTCCAGCGCATCTGCGAGGCGCTGAACACGCGACAGGATGTGCTGCTGCGCATCAACGCGAACTTCGATATCCACGAGGCGCAGACGACCTTCTCCGGCGGCAGCAAGAAGTTCGGCATCGACGAGGAGAAGCTGGATGCGGCGCTGCCTGTGCTGCTCGGCCTGGATCGGCTGCGCTTCCGCGGCCTGCATGTGTTCGCGGCCTCCGGCGTGCTGCGGGCGGAGGATTTGCTGAAGAACTGCGAGCTGGTGTTCGGCATGGCGGATCGCATCGAGCGCGCGCATCCCGGCGTGCGCTGCGATATCATCGATTTCGGCGGCGGCTTCGGCATCGATTATCTGGAGACCGGCCATGATTTCGACCTTGCGGCATGGGCGGAAGGGCTGCGCGAGCTGATTGCGCGCTTCGGCTTTGCGGGGCGTTCGTTCGTGCTGGAGCTGGGGCGCTGGCTGGCGGCGGATTCCGGCTGGTTTTGCACCGAGATCCTCGATATCAAGGATTCACGCGGCAAGAAGCAGGTGATCTGCGCCGGCGGTATCAATCACTTCCGCCGCCCTGCGGCGCTGGCCATCAACCATCCGCTGATGATTGTGCGCATGGGGCGGCAGGCGCTGTTCGCCGGGCAGGAGTCCGTGCGCCGTGAAAAGGCCTATTTCGGCGGGCCGCTGTGCACCGGCGCGGACAAGCTGGCCAACGATGTGTTCGTCGAGGCGGCCGATGTGGGGGATATCGCGGTGTTCGGGTATGCCGGCGCGTATGGCCTGACGATGTCCAACATCGAGTTTTTGAGCCATCCGAGGCCGGCGGAG
>CAYVBG010000095.1:0-6597 GCA_964449205.1 uncultured Zetaproteobacteria bacterium
CATCCATCCATGGGAAAGATTGACGGCAGGGCGGACACCAGGTGGCCCAGAAATTCAGCAGCACCACCTCACCCTTCGGCAGGGAATGCGCAACGCCCTTCAAATCCTTGAGCGTGAACGCCGGTGCCGTGGAGCCCGGGTCCAGGCGCACCGGCGCGCCGGGAAGAAAATGCCATGCGCCCAGCGCCACAATCGCCAGCAACCCGCCAGCCGCCACCCATCGCTTCCACATCGGCGGCCTCCTGTCAGTGCCGTGGCGCGCGTGGCAACCGCACGACGAAGAACATGATGTCGCCATGCCGGTCCAGCAGCAGTTGCACCACATCGCCCGGCTTGAACCGGCGCGCCATTTGGCTGAACTGCCGCAGGTTGACCACCGGCTTGCGATTGATCTGGTAAATCACGTCGCCCGGCTGAATGCCGGCGGCGGCGGCCGGAGAACCCGGCTGCACCTGTTCCACTACCACGCCCCGCTTCACGCGAGCACGCAGCTTCGCAGCCGTTTCGGCATCCAGATCGCGCAACATCAGGCCCAGCCGGGGCTGCTGGCGATTGCCCTGGCCGGCGGCGCCCGCTGTTTCAGCCATTCTCTCCACCGTCGCCACCAGTGTCATCGGCCGGCCATCCCGAATCAGACCGATGCTCACCCGATCGCCGGGCTTGTGCCGGGCAATGCGAATCGGCAGGTCGTGCATATGCTCGATGGGCCGTCCATCCACGGCGACAATCACATCGCCCGGCTTGATGCCCGCCTTGTCCGCCGCCGATCCGTTAATCACCTGTCGCACCAGCGCCCCCTTGCGATTCTTGAGCTTCAGTGCCTGCTGCGTGGCCTTGTCCACCTCGGCGATATACACGCCCAAACGCGCGCGCGTCACATGGCCCGTGCGGCGCAACTCCTCGATGACCGGCTTGGCCAGATTGATTGGAATGGCGAAACCAATACCCAAATTGCCGCCACTGCGTGAATAAATCGCCGTGTTGATACCCACGACTTCGCCCTTGGTGTTGAACAACGGCCCGCCGGAGTTGCCCGGATTGATGGCCGCGTCGGTCTGGATGAAGTTGTCATACGGCCCGGCGCCAATCACCCGCCCCTTGGCCGAAATGATGCCGGCCGTCACCGTTTGCTCCAGTCCGAACGGGTTGCCGATGGCCACGACCCAGTCGCCCACGCGCGCGCGGTCGGAATCGCCCAGACGCACCGTTTGCAGCCCCTTGGCCTTGATCTTGAGCAGCGCCACATCGAGCTTGTCGTCGGTGCCGATCAGGCGGGCCTTGTATTCCTTGCCGCTCTTGAGCTTGACCACAATCTCGTCCGCACCCTCGATCACGTGGTTGTTGGTCACGATAAAACCATCCGGCGACAGGATGAATCCGGTGCCCAGCGCGTGGCGCTCCTGCTGCGGCATCGGCATGTTCTTGAAAAAGTCGTGAAAGAACTGTTCGAACGGCGAGCCGGGCGGGAACCCGAAACCAGGCGGCAAGCCGGGCCGCCCGCGCACCAGCTTTGTGGTGCTGATGTTGACCACCGCCGGCGCCTGCGAGGCGGCCAGGTCGGCAAAGCTGTCGGGAATGGCGCGCGCCGGCGTTGCAACGGCCAGCATCGCGGCCAACATCAGGGCTTGGGGAAACAACCGGGCCATCGTCACGTTCACGCTCCTTGCTCTCGGGATTGGAAGATGCGGCTGGCATTCTGTCCGCCTCAGGATGAAAAACAAATGAATAAATCGACGCACCAGCCTTCCCCTTCGCGTGCCGACACGCGCACGATGCGCGGATCGCTGGCGCAGTTCGTCACCCGGGATCGAGCTGCAACAAATCGGTCAGGATCTCTTCCCAATGGCTGTAATTCAGGTAATAGCCTTCGCCGGCCAGCCAATGTGTCCTGCACCCCGGCAACCTTGCCGCCAGATGCTTCGCCATGGGCAATGGAATGTGCCTGTTTTCCTCGCCATGCCAGATCGAGACCGGCACGCTCATCCGTTCCAGTTCGAGATTCCAGGGCCGGGCATAACGAATCATGTCCTCGCTGAAGGCCCGCTGGTGCAATTTTCGGGACTCAACAAACGTTTCCTTCAAATGCGTGCGGAACCGAACCTGGGCCATCACGCGTTGATCCGCAGGCGCGATATGGGGCAGCACACGCTCGAGATAAGCCTCGGGATCCGCGCTGAACGCACGGGCCATCAAACGAGCGAGCGTCTGGATAAACCGGGGAGGACAGTGAAGAATCATGTCGTACACCATGCGGTTCATCGGCATCATGCCTTGGATGTCTTTCGCGCCCCTGACCTCGCCCATCGGCGAAATCAACGCCAGGGCACGCACGCGCTCCGGCTGATGCAGCGCGCAAGCCAGTGCATACGCCGAGGAGCCCGACATGGACACGATATGAAAACGATCCACCCCCAGACGATTCGCAAGGCAACGCACATGCCCGGGCCATTCGGCAAACCCCACGGCGGCATCCGGCGTGGAGCGCCCATAACCCGGCCGCTCCACCCCGATCATGCGAATGCCAAGCCGCTGCAACAACGGCACATCATGCGCGCACTCCATGTCGCACCCGGTAAAACTGTGGAAATAAAACACAGGCAGGCCATCCGGCGCACCGTATTCCGCATAGCCCAGCACCTTCCCGTCCGGAAGACGCAACTCCGAGCGTCCGGACGACAGGCCGATTCCATCCACAACGCGCGCGTGCGATGTCACCGCGTGACCGCCGCCCAGCAACAGCCGCATCAGTTCCGCCTGGTTGCCAACACCGGTCTTGCTGAACACAGATTTGATCTGTGAGCGAATCGTGTGCTCGCTGCGTCGCAGCGCTTGGGCCAGGCCGGCAATGCTCGGCGTATCCACAAACAGCGAAGCCAACATGGCCTCCCTGCGGGTCAGACCGTATTCGTTCATGAGCCACCGGCGCCGCGCCACGGCCTCCGCGCGAGCCGGCGCAAAGCTGACACAGGCCATATCCCGCTGCAATTCCTCCGCGAACACACCCGCCGCAAACCCCGAGCGCACCATCACCTCGCGGGAAACCGCACCATCACTGATATGCAAAACCAGCCCCTGCCCCACCCTGCCCCGATCAATCGAGCGTCGGATCGCGCGCTGCAACCGTTCTTTTTCCCTGCCAACCACCGGTTCGATGCACCCGTTTCGGCGACAAAACAGCCCCTGATCCCGCAACTCCACCTCGGCCAGCGCATTGCATTCCACAATCCGGGACTCCCGATCAACAATGGCAACCGCCAGGGGCGTCTGATCCAGCAACATGCGCGCCTGCCGCTGACCCGCATCCAGGATTTCGAGCAATTGCTCGACCCTCCGCAGATGGGGCAACAGCTTTTCGGGCGACAAATCCTCTGCCCGCATGGTGACAAACGCGTCAAGCAAATCCACAGCCTGACGCGACCCGCGAGCCGCCTCATAAATCAGGTCAAAAAGAGCCTCACGTCCCTCGCGGGTCATGCGTCCTTGTCGCCCTGCCGCCCCCACCGGCGACTGCGCCCCATCACGGCCCGCCAGAGCGAGGCTGCCCCCTCAGCGGTTGGTGGATACGCACAATGTATTCGTTGACACCCTGCAAGCGCTGGTAGCCATTCGCCGGGTCATTGAAGGTGACCTGGGTTTTGAGCGTGATGGATACGGTGCTCACAAGCTGCCTGCCGCCGGGGCCGGTTGTCACCTTTTGCCCCAACGTCTGCACGTCCTGAATGGCCAGCACCTCGAGCCGCGCATCGCGCGGCACCTTTGTATTCATGGCGTCGCTTAGGCGTGACTTGTCGAAAAACTGGTCGGCCAGCACGCTGTCGATGTTGTTGCCATTCCATGCTGCAATAATTTTCTCCGCCACCTTCCCGGCCACGGCGCGGGACACGGGCCTGATGACGCGCCCAGGCATCGCCGCGCCCGCGCCGCCGGAGGCCGCCATCGACGGCGTGAGAATGGGCCGGAGACTGCGGAACTCGGAGGCTCCGGCGCTTCCGGCTGTGACCAGGAAACACAGCAGAATGGTGGCGTCTCTCCATTTGTTCATACCTGCGCCTCCATGCTAGGGGAGTGGGGGAATGCGCGTCCAGACATCGCTGCATGTCGCCCCCGTGTTGTTGTTCTTGCATGCGAAAGTAAATGTGTTTTTATCCACTGGTGTCACCGTGCATGTGTGACCCGGCTGACCAAGGATCACCAGATTGTTGCTCGTGGATGTCGCCACATTGCCAGCCGCCCTGAAGGTCGTGTTCGTGGCCGGGAAAAAGGAGGATGTCAAAATCGGCGCGGCGAATGAGATATATGTCGAACCTGCGCCACAGCTGTTCGGGAAGGGAGATTCAAAGAACCCAGGCGGTGCGACAATCAGATTGAAATCGAAACCGCCACCACCCGTGCCGCCGGTTGTTCCGCCCGTGCCACCGGTTGTTCCGCCCGTGCCACCGGTTGTTCCGCCCGTGCCACCGGTTGCGGTGGTCGTCGTGCCGCCGGTTGACACGGGATCGGTTGGGTCAAACGGATCATTGCCGTCGCGACCGGACACGAGGATGATCTCGATACGGATGTCCCCATCCTCGTCAATGATGAGTTGCGGCTCATCCAGGCAAGTGCCGTCCGGCGCCACGCCATACTGGCAGAATCTGTCTTCCGGCTCTTCAATCGGAACGGGATCGCGCGACACCGTCGCCTTCAAATTGTGCGGCGAGGGCAGCTCCACCAGCATGGGCGGGCTTCCCTCTTCCCGGATCACAGTTGCCGTCAGATTGTGCGGCGAAGGCAACTCCAGTGGCAGCGGGATTCCCCGGCTCACCGTGGCCTTCAGACTGTGCGGCGAAGGCAACTCCAGCAACGGCGGCTCGCCCTTCTCGCGCCGGGCGATAGCCACCAATCTTGATGGTATTGGAGGCAAAATACCAGAAAAGGGGTCGGAAGGCGCACCAAAAGCATCAGAACAATAACGACTTGTACAAATTCGAAGGCTTGTCATGGCGGATTGCAATTGCCCAGAAATCCGTCTCACCCGCAGATCTGCCGAGTTCAGGTTTTTCCAGGCGTTGTAACGATCGCGCATCGCCTGGTTGTATTTCGGCGCCCAACGCGCCATCTCTTTCTTCAGTGATGCGAGTTGACCCTCTATTTTCTTTATCTGCCGATCCGCCTCACGAGCTTGCAATTGCCGATTCACCGCTCCGCGTCCATACTTCGCTATCTCCTCCTCCCAAACCACCGCTCCACGTCCATGCTTCGCTCTATACCCCTCCCAAAACAGATCCCAAGATATGTCGTTATATCTGCTCAGTTTCTTTTCGAGTTGATCTCTCTCGGTTTCATACTCGCGCCATATCCGGATCGTTGATTCCGTAGCGGAACGCACCTCCTCGAATTGATACTTGCGTCGTTCATAGTTGTCCACCGCCCTGTCGTATCGGCGAACCAATTGATTGTAACGGCGTGCAAGCGGCTGGCATCGCTCGCAAAATTCATCCACCGCAAGCGGCGAATAACCGCGGGGCTGCGCGGTCGCGGATGGCACGCCCGACAGCATCATGAGAACGATCAGCGCGCCCAACGCCCACGCCACAGGCCTCTGCCTCCTGGATTCACTCATTCCTAACTCCCACCCATGAATAATGCAGCCGCACATAAACAATACGGGCTGTCCCTCGTGCCATCCTTCTGCGCGAAGCTGACCACTCACTTGCCACCACCGGGCGTCAGGCCATCGCTTAACGCATCCCGCCGATAAAGCATCCATTGTTCCGCCCACGCCACCACTTCATCCATGGCCGCACTGAGCTGATTTGCCCGATACAAAAAGGGGGATGAATCCCATTCAAGGGTTTCTCCCTGTGGAGGATCAAGCGGTTGAGGCGGCCGGACAGGCTGTGCATGCCAGAAGGCAATAGAAGAATCTTTTGGCCGCGCAAGGAGTTCCTTTGCCAGTGCATCCCTGAGCTGCACCGCATCGACTGCTCCATCCTTCGTTAACGGGGTGGAACGCAATTTATCTATAATATTTTTTATATCTTTGGTTCTATACCACCCCTTAACCACTACTTTGGCTGCCGGGTCGCTCACTTCCAAATTGCAATCAAGTCGGAAAATCGGTCTTCCATCGGAAAAAGCAAACGGCCTCATATCTTTGGAGAAATCCATTACGCATTGTCCCTGCTGGCCTGTCGGGTTCTGGCCATCAGGCTGCGAAGGACGCACGACCGACTGGTTGCCTGGGGCCAAACCCGCCGTCTTTCCGTCTGTGCCCTCCGCATGAACCAAGGGCATGTTCACTACAGACACTGCTGCAAGCAGCAATGCCATGCCACGCGTCACGCCACGTTCAAAGAGAAAACGGATCAATTTTCCACTCCCTTCCGATCTTGTGCTTCACACGACCCAGATTATGCTCGATATCATATGCCACGATCACGGGACGCCCTTTGTGTTCCGCCACGATCACCACGCCATCCCTGTTCTTGTGGATTTTCTTGATTTTCCCCTTGATGTCGTATCGGCGTCCCTTGAAGAGGGATGCCACAGGGCTCCCGAGCACCTCGACCTGTGCATGCCCGATGCGGCCATGGCGTATGTGAAAAATCAGCACCC
>CAYVBG010000096.1:0-6505 GCA_964449205.1 uncultured Zetaproteobacteria bacterium
GCATGATGCCCAGTGCATACAAATCGGTTCGGGGGGTGATCTCGTCGCCCAGAATTATTTCCGGGGCCATGTAGTGGTAGCTGCCCACGGTGTCGCCTGTTGCGGTGATGTCGTCGCCGCCGCGTTCGGGCTTGGCCAGGCCGAAGTCCATCAACTTGACGGGGCCATCGTCGCACAGGAACACGTTGGATGGCTTCAGATCACGATGCACCACGCCTTGGGCGTGAGCCGCCTCCAGGCCGGTGATCACCCCCTCGGTCACATGGCGGATCTCGGGGCAGTCGAGGATGGGGCGGATGTTCATGTATGCTTTGAGCGTGCAGCCGCGCACCAATTCCAGCACCAGCGCCATGATGTCGTCATCTTCGTGCACATCCAGCAGCGCGACGATGTTGGGATGCATCAATTGGCCGTGCAGCTGCGCCTCGCGACGGAACCGCTCCAGTTGGCGAGGGTCGTTCAGCAGATGCTGATGCAATACCTTGATGGCGACCTCTCGACCGAGGTTTTCGTCCATCCCGCGGTAGACCATGCCCATGCCGCCCTGGCCGATTTTCTCCAGCAACTGATAATGGCCGATGCGGGCCTTGTTCCGGTCATGGCCGAGAATGGCCCCGCAGCAGGTGCAAAAGGCGCGTGTCTTGGCATGCCAGGTTCCGCATCCGGGGCACTGCATGGACGTGAATCGTGCCCGGAAATCAGTCGGAAACCGTGATGGTCAGCACATTGTTCCTCACCATCACGCGTGCCGTGCCGCCCTTTTGCAGGCGACCGAACAGCATTTCGTCCGCCAATGGTTTCTTGATTTTCTCGACGATGAGCCGCCCCATGGGCCGTGCGCCCAAATGGCTGTCGTAGCCATGCCGGGCCAGCCAGTCGCGCGCCGGCTCGCTGACCACGAGGCGCACGTGTTTGGCCTCCAGCCGGGTTTCCAGCTCCATCAGGAACTTGTCCACCACATGCCGCACGGTCTTCGGGTCCAGCGGCGCGAACGGGATGATGGCGTCCAGCCGGTTGCGGAATTCCGGCGTGAAGGCGCGACGCACGGCTTCGCGGTTGTCGCCCCCCGCCGATTGCGGGGCGAAGCCGATGCTCTCGCGCGCCAGCTCCTGACTGCCGACATTGCTGGTCATGATGAGAATGACATGACGGAAATCGGCCGTGCGTCCGGCGTTGTCGGTGAGCCGCCCGTGATCCATCACTTGCAACAGCACATTGAAGATGTCCGGATGCGCCTTTTCGAATTCATCCAGCAGCACCACGCTGTGCGGGTGTTTGTTCACCGCCTCGGTGAGCAGGCCGCCCTGGTCGAAACCGACATAGCCGGGCGGCGATCCAATGAGCCGCGCCACCGAATGGGATTCCATGTATTCGGACATGTCAAAACGAATCAGCTCCAGCCCCAGCGTATCGGCCAGCCGGCGGGCGACCTCGGTCTTGCCCACGCCGGTGGGGCCGGTGAACAGAAAGCTCCCGACCGGTTTTTCGGGGTGCGACAGCCCCGCGCGCGCGAGTTTGATGGCCGAAACCAGCGCATGAATGGCTTCGTCCTGACCGAACACGGCCAGCTTCAGGTCGCGTTCGAGGTGTTGCAGTCCGCGCTTGTCCGCGGCGGAGATGTTGCGCGACGGGATGCGCGCCATTCGGGCCACCACGCCCTCGATGGCAGACACGGAAATGCGTTTCCGCCGTCGGGCCGCCGGCATCACCCGCACGGCCGCGCCGGCTTCGTCCAGCACGTCGATGGCCGAATCGGGCAGGTTGCGGTCGTGCAGGTGGCGGCTGGCGAGTTCCGCTGCGGCGCGAATGGCCGCCATGCTGTAGCGTACGCCGTGGTGGGCTTCCAGCGCCGGCTTCAGCCCCTGCAGGATGCGCACACATTCGGGCACGGACGGAGCTTCGATTTCCACCTTCTGGAAGCGGCGCGAGAGCGCCCGGTCCTTTTCGAACAGGTTGCGGTATTCCTGCCAGGTGGTGGCGCCGATGCAGCGCAACTCGCCATTGGCCAGGGCCGGCTTGAGCAGGTTTGAGGCATCCATCGCGCCGCCGCTGGCCGCGCCCGCCCCGATCACCGTGTGAATCTCGTCGATGAAAAGAATCGCGTCATCCGTTTCCGACAGTTGCTGGAGCACGGCCTTCAGGCGTTCCTCGAAATCGCCGCGATATTTCGTTCCGGCCAGCAGCGCCCCCATGTCCAGCGCGAAGATGCGCGCACGGGCCAACACCTCGGGCACGTTGCCTTCGACGATGCACCGCGCCAGGCCTTCCGCGATGGCGGTCTTGCCCACACCGGCCTCGCCAACCAGCAGGGGGTTGTTCTTCCGTCGCCGGCAGAGAATATGCATGCAGCGCTCCATCTCCCGTTCGCGGCCGATCAGTGCGTCGATTTTGCCCGCCCGGGCGCGCGCGTTCAGGTCGATGGCGAAGCGTTCCAACGGCGATGGCTTGGCCTTTTTGCGTGTCGGTTCCACCGGATGGCGAGGCGCTTCACGGTTGGGCGAAGGTTCGCAATCGGGATCCCGCGCGCCGTGAGCGATGTGATTGACCACGTCCAGTCGCTCGATGCCCGATTCCCGCAACAGGATGGTCGCGTAGGATTCCTTTTCCGAGAACAGCGCCACCAGGATGTAGGCGCCGGTCACCTCCGGCTTGCCGGCGGCCTGCGCCTGCATGACCGCGCGCTGAATCACGCGCTGGAGCGCGACGCTGGCGGCGGTTTCCGTCGGCCCGTCCGGCAGTACGGCCACATGCTCGGCAATGTATTGCGTCAGCCGTTCGCGGAGCAGTTCCAGATTCGCGCCGCAGGCTTCGAGCACGTCGCGCGCCTCGGTGTTGTCCAGGAGCCCCAGCAGCAGGTGTTCGAGGGTCACGAATTCGTTCCGGCGCAGGTGCGCGGAACGAAACACGTCGTTCAGCGTGCGTTCGAGTTCGTCGCTCAGCATGGCTCGCCTCCGTCGCCTTCTTCGGCCCGCTCCAGGATGCATTTCAGCGGATGCCCGTGGCTTCTGCTGGTTTGTCGCACCAGATGCGCCTTGCTTTCGGCGATTTCGAAGGGGTAGATGCCGCAAACGCCCCGCCCCTCGTGATGCACGGCCAGCATGATGCGCGTGGCTTCCTCCTTCGATTTCTGGAAGAAGCGGCGCAAAATGTCCACCACGAAGTCCATCGGAGTGAAGTCGTCGTTGAGCAGCACCACCCGATACATGGGCGGCTTTCGCAGCCCCGGTTCGTCAATCACCGGAGCGGGAGATTCGTGAACCAGCGTGCCCATATGGCCTATGATAACGCATCCGGCCCGTGAAACCCAAGCCTCTTTCAGGCCAGGCGCGGCTATCTGCAAATCCGCGCCCGATGCGGGGTTGCGGATGTGGATTCGGGCCGCACAATGGCGCGGAACGATGCGTTCCGGGGGTGAATGGATGGCGCTGCGATCGATGCTTTGGGACGTGGACGGCACATTGGCCGATACCGAGCGCGACGGGCATCGAGAAGCGTTCAATCTTGCGTTTGAGGAGGCAGGATTGGCGCGCCGCTGGGATGTGCCGACCTACGGCGGGTTGCTGGCGGTGACCGGCGGCAAGGAGCGCATCCGCCATGATATCGACCAAGGCGACATGCCGCCGATGGACGATGCGGCCATTGCCCGGCTGCATGCGCGCAAGACGGCCATCTATCAGGAGCTGATCGCCTCTGGCCGGATTCCGTTGCGCCCCGGTGTGCGCCGCCTGCTGAAAGAGGCATGGGAAGCCGGCGTCACGTTGGGCGTGGCGACCACCACCACGCCCGCGGCTCTGGAAGCCTTGATCGAACACTCGCTGGGCGCGGAGTGGTTCGATCGTTTCGCGGTGCTGGCTGCGGGCGATATCGTGCCGGCCAAAAAACCCGCGCCCGACATCTACCTGCACGCGATGGAGACGCTGGGCGCGGCGCCGGAGGAGACGCTGGCGCTGGAGGATTCGGCCAACGGACTGCAGGCGGCGCGGGCGGCGGGGCTGCGTTGCGTGGTCACGGTGAACGAGTACACGCGCGGGCAGGATTTCTCCGGCGCCGATCTGGTCGTATCGGACTTCGGCGAGCCGGATGCGCCGCCCATCGAGGTGCTGGCCAATCCGCATGGGCTGGATGACTTGCACCATGTGCGCCTGTCGCATCTGCAAGCTGTCATGGAGGCCTGAGCCATGCATCTGGTGGACACGCATTGCCATGTGGATTTTCCTCATTTCAACGAGGATCGGGATGCGGTGTTCGATCGCTACGCCGAGGCTGGCGGCGATTGGCTGTTGACTGTGAGTGTGGACCTGGAATCCTTGCCGGGGCTGTTCGCCCTGGCCGAATCGCGGGAGAATGTTTGGTGCAGCGTGGGGGTGCATCCCAATCATGAAACCCCGGACGAGCCGGATGAAGCCCGGCTGCGCGATCTGGCCCGGCATCCGAAATGCGTGGCCATCGGCGAGACCGGCATGGATTTCTTCCGCCATGTCGTGCCCGCCCAAGTGCAGGAGGCGCGTTTCCGCACGCATATCCGGGCCGCCCGGTCGCTGGATCTGCCGGTGATCGTGCACATGCGCGAGGCCGATGCGGATACGCTGCGCGTGTTGCGGGACGAGGGGGTGGAGAAAGGCGTGATGCACTGTTTTTCCTCCACGTGGGAGGTGGCGCGCGCGGCGCTGGATCTGGGCATGCACATTTCGTTTTCGGGCAATGTCACCTTTGGCAAAAACGCGGCATTGCGCGAAGTGGCGGCGCGCGTGCCGTTGGATCGGCTGCTGGTGGAAACGGACAGCCCCTATCTCGCGCCCGTGCCGATGCGCGGCAAGCGCAACGAGCCGGCCTTCGTGCGCCATGTGGCCGAATGCGTGGCTGCCATGCGTGGCATGACGGCGGAGGCGCTGACCGGGATTTGTGCGGAGAACGCCGCGCGGTTGTTTGATGCGGGGAGCAGGGGCGTGGAAGCGGGCAAGGACTGAACCCGCACGGTCGCCGCGGCTACAGAAACAGCCGGTAGGCGGGATTGTCCGTTTCGTCCACCCATGCATAACCCAGCCGGTCGAGAAACCGTCGCCATTCGTCGCGCTCCCCGGGCGGGACTTCAACCCCCGCCAGCACCCGACCGAAGGCCGCCCCGTGGTTGCGGTAGTGAAACAGCGAGATGTTCCAGCGACCGGCCGATTGTTCGAGAAACGCCAGCAACGCGCCGGGGCGCTCCGGAAACTCGAACCGGAACAACACCTCGTGGCGCACCAGCGGGCTGCGGCCGCCCACCATGTGGCGGATATGGAGCTTGGCCAGCTCGTTGTCCATCAGGCTGATGACCGGGTAGCCGCGTTCGCGCAGCCGGCGCTCGATGCGGGCGGCGTCGTCCTCGCCGCGAATGCCGACGCCAACAAAGATCTGCGCTTCTTCGCGGCTGGACAGACGGTAGTTGAATTCGGTGATGACGCGGCCCTCCAGCATGCGGCAGAATTCCAGAAACGCGCCGGGACGTTCGGGAATGGTGACCGCGAACAACGCTTCGCGCTTTTCGCCCATTTCCGTGCGTTCGGCCACATGGCGCAGACGGTCGAAGTTCATGTTCGCGCCGCTGTTGATGCACACCAGCGTGCGCGCGCGCACCTGTTCGCGCTGCACGTATTTCTTCATGCCCGCCACCGCCAGCGCGCCGGCCGGCTCGACGATGGTGCGATTATCGTCGAAGATGTCCTTGATGGCGGCGCAGATTTCGTCCGTGTCCACCAGCACGATCTCGTCCACGAACCGGCGGGCGAGATCGAAGGTGTGCTCGCCCACCTGCTTGACGGCCACGCCATCGGCAAAGATGCCGACCTGATCGAGCGTGACGCGGTGCCCTGCCCGGATGGAGTCGTGCATGGCGGCAGAATCCACCGGCTCCACGCCGATGATTTTGGTGTGCGGGGAGTGGTGTTTCAGATATACGGCCATGCCGGCGATCAGGCCGCCGCCGCCGACGGGAACGAACACCGCATCGACGTCGCGCGGCGCCTGGCGCAGCACCTCCTCGGCAATGGTTCCCTGGCCTGCGATAACCAGCGGATCGTCGTAGGGATGCACGAAGTGAAGCCCCATCTCATCGCGCAGCCGCCATGCGTGCTCGCATGCGTCCGAATACGAATCGCCGTGCAGCTCCACCGTGCCGCCCAGCGATTCCACCGCGCGCACCTTGATCTCCGGCGTGGTGGTGGGCATGACAATCACCGCCTTGCAGCCGCGCTGGCGCGCGCTCATCGCCACGCCTTGCGCGTGGTTGCCGGCCGAGGCGCAAATCACGCCGGTGGCGCATTCCTCGGCTGTCATGTGGGCGATTTTGTTGTAGGCGCCACGCAATTTGAACGAAAACACCGGTTGCAGATCCTCGCGTTTGAACAGCACCTCGTTGCGCATCCGCGCCGACAGTCGGGGCGCCAGTTGCAATGGTGTTTCCCGGGCCACGTCATAGACCCGTGCATGTTCGATGGCCCGCAGGTATAAATTCGGCATGCGGCCGATG
>CAYVBG010000097.1:0-6494 GCA_964449205.1 uncultured Zetaproteobacteria bacterium
GTATGGCATATTGGGTGCGCAGGGTGTACCGGCGGGGACGTCTGCTGGATTTGGGCTGTGGCGAGGGGGCATTGCTTGAGTTGCTGGGCGGGAGAGGAATTGGCTTGGATATGAATCCGGATCGCTTGCGGCTGGCGGCCGAAAAGGGGCTGCCGGTATGTCTCGGGGATGGCAACATGCTGCCCTTTCCGGATGGCAGCTTTGATACGGTGATCAGCATGGAGGTGCTGGAGCATGTGCCGGATATGGAGACTGTCGCGGACGAGGTTTGTCGTGTGCTCAGGCCTGGCGGTTGCTGGATTATCTCCGTTCCCTGCGTCACCCTTCGTTCATGGTATGAGATGTGGCGCGAGAAGCGCCCATACTATTGCGATGCACGGGAGCATTATCGCGAATTCACGCCTGTCAGCATCCCCTGGTTTGAGCATCGTTTCATGCTCGCGCGCGAGCTGGAGAAGGTGCTGATGGATGCGGGATTCGAGATACGGAACAGGGATGGCGTGCGCTATCTATTTCCCCAGTGGTTTTCACGCCTGCCGAGATTGCAACATTGTCTGGAATCGCCGTGTGCGGATCGGGTGTGGTCACATCTTCCATGGCTGCGTTTCTTCCCATATTGGTTGATTCGTGTGATGCATAAGCCATGAAGCCATTGGGTTTGCTGGTGATTTCGAAAGAGGCTTGGAGCGACGTGCGCTGGGCTCGCAAACAGTGGCTGCCGTATTATCTGGCCCAGCACAACGAGATCGACCGTGTAATCTATGCAGACCGACATCGTGCATGGTGGCGCCGGGAAAACTCGCAGAAGCAGCTACATGAGGGGAACATTGAAATCCGGCAGGAAATGCTGCTGTTGCCGTTTGAGCGATGGGCAACAATCCGCGCGTTTAATCGTCGTCGGATTGCTTCACACTTGGCAAATGACATGGACAGCCAGCATGACTGGGTCACACTCATCTACCATCCCTATGATGTACCAATGATGAGAGCGTTAGCAGAAAAGTCGGTGGTGGTTTTCGATTGGACGGAAGACTGGGCTGTATTTCATCAGGATTCATTGTTGGCCAACCTTCAGCGCCAGGCCATCCTGCAGGCCGATGCCGTATTCACTGTGACCGAGTCATTATATGACAAGGCGGTTGAATGGCGTGGCAGCGATGCACACGTGTTCCTCATACCCAACGCGACAGCTTTGGAGGCGGTACAGACATTGGCTCCAGAGCCGGAATGCATTCGGAATATTCCCAGACCTCGTATCGGTTTTGTGGGTCATGCCGGTCCCTGGTTTGATGTGGAGCTTGTTGTGGAGCTTGTCCGGCGACAGCCAGCATGGCACTGGCTGATGATTGGCGGCTGGCGTGACGATGCCAGACGAATGCTCGATGAATGCGCATCTGTACACTGGCTTGGCAGCCATCGTCCAAAAGAGCTTCTGCCGTACATGCAGCACTGTGATGTGCTCATTGCGCCATATCGCAATGGTATTCAGGGCGATGCAACCAAGCTCTATGATTATCTTGCAGCCGGCCGCCCTATTATTTCGATTCCCTGTGAAACCGCGCAGCGCCTGCAGCCATGGGTGCGTATGTGCCACGGAGCGGATGATTGGGAATCGGCAATTACTGGAATATTGGCTGGAACACAAGATGTGCAGAAAGCGCCGGACTCTGTAATCGCCGAACACCACTGGCGTTTCCGAGCTGAAAGCGTGGGGAAAATATTTAGGAGTTTAATCGATGGCTGAGGCCATCTCGGTGCTGATATGTACGCGCAATCGTCGAGAGATGCTGGATGCGTTGCTGGCCGACCTGTGTCGGCAGGACCATGCCGGCGAAGTGCAGATCGTGGTGGTGGAGGAAACCGATGAACCGCGCCCGCCCGAGGGGGTGGATTATGTGCCGCATCCGGTGCGGAACAAGGGGATCGCCCATGCGCGCAATCTGGCGCTGGAGCATGCCCGGCATGAGATTGTGGTGTTCGTGGACGACGATTGCCGCGTCGATGCCACATGGTTGTCGCGCCTTGTGCAGCCCCTGTTGGAGGATGCGCAGGTCTTGGGTGTGCAGGGCGGGGTGAGCGTGCCGGCGGGCACCAACGCCATTGGATGGGCCGAGACCTTGCTTGGGTTTCCCGGCGGAGGGGTGGCGCGCATCCATCATTCCGGCGGCAGGCTTCAGCAAACGAAAGAGGTGTCCACGCTCAATGCGGCCTATCGCAAGCAGGCCGTGCTGGACGCCGGTGGATTTGATGCGGCGGCGCGGTGGGGCGGCGAGGATTATCTGCTGGCCAAGCGCGTGGCCGAACAGGGGCGATTGCTGTTTGTGCCCGGCGCTGTCGTCCGGCATGTGGCGCGCGGCAGTTTGCCCGCAATCTGGCGGTGGTTTGTGCGCCGGGGCATGGCGGAAGTCGGTTTGTGGCGGGCGGGACTGGCGCCGCAAGGGTTTGGCGTGTTCATGCTGCGTTCCTCGCTTGTGTTGAAGCTTGTCGTCTTGCTTGCCGTCGCGCCGTGGCTGGGATGGTGGCTGCCATGGCTCCTGCCCCTGACGGTGGCGGTGGCAACATGGTGGCGTTTGCGCTGGGTGCTGGATGAGGCCGGGATTCCCGTCCGGGCGTTCTGGGTTGCGCCGTTGGTGCGGCTGACGATGGATGCGGCGGCGGATGCGGGACGGGTTCGCATGTGGCTGTCGGGGGACGTCTGATCATGCGCGTGGCCTGTGTTTCGTCCTTTGCGGATTTTGTGGGGGGCGGCGAGCATTCGCTGTTTGATTTGATGACGCATCTGCCGGCGGAGGTGGAGCCGGTGCTGCTGGTGCCGGCCGAGGGCGCGTTGAGTGCGCGGGCGGCGCGTGAGGGCATCCTGTGGCGTGTGGCGCCGATGTCGCCGATTGGTGCGCGGTCGCCCGCCGAGTTGTGGCGCTGGTTGCGGCTGTTGCGAGGGATTCGACCGGACATCCTGCATGCCAATAACTCGCGGGCCGCGTTTTACGCCGGCCTGGCCGGTCGCATGCTGGGCGCGCCGATGTTGTTTCATTGCAGGGTCAACCGGCCCGATCGGCGATTGGATGGCATGATTGTGCGCATGGCCTCGGGCGTGATCGCCAACAGTCGTGCGACCGCCGAACGGTTTGCGGCCTGGCGGGGGCGATTGCCGGTATGGGTGGTGCACAACGGCGTGGATGTTGGCTGGCTGGAGGAGGCTGGCGGTGCGCCGCCGGTCACAGGCCGGGTGTTGTTGATGGTGGCGCGGGTGTCGCGGCTGAAACGGCATGATCTGGCGCTGGAGGTGTTCAAACGTTTGGTGGATCGCGCCCGCGATCTCCATCTGGCGCTGGCGGGTGGCAAGGACGACGAAGAATGGTGGAATGCATTGCAGCGCAAAAGCCGCGCCTTGCCGGCGGCGGATCGCGTGCATTGGCTGGGAGATACGCCCCCCCGGGAATTGGCGCGGTGGTACAAGGCGGCGGATGTGGTGATGCTCCCGTCGGATGATGAATCCTTTGGCCGGGTGCTGGTGGAGGCGATGGCGGCCGGCGTGCCGCCGGTTGCGTTTGCGACGGGCGGCGTGCCGGAGGTGGTGGGGCATGGTAAACAGGGGCTGCTTGTGCCGCCCGGCGATGTGGATGCGATGACGGATGCCGTGGCGCGGTTGCTGGCGGACGATGATTTGCGCCGACGCATGGGCGAGGCGGGGCGTGCGCGGGCGCGCGAATTTTCCGTGGCGCGCCATGTCGAGCGAATTTGCGGGATTTACCGGGAGGTGACAGGCGATGGATGATGGTGCGACCTGCCCGCTTTGTGGCGGCACGGGGCCGTTTCGTGTGTTGGAAGAGGGATTGGAGCCGCCGTTCCGAGTGCTGGCCTGCCCGGTCTGCGATTACGGGTTCGTCCATCCCTTGCCGGATGTGGAGCGGCTGGCCGCAGCCTATGGCGAGAGCTACTACGAGCCGTGGCGCGAGCAGGATGTGGCGGCGCGCCGGCGGATGTGGGCATGGCGGTTGAATGAGGTGCGACGCATGCAGCCGGCCGGGCGCTTGCTGGAGGTGGGCGCGGGTGACGGCGATTTTCTCGCGCGGGCGGCGGATGCCGGCTACGACGTGACAGCGACGGAGTTTTCGGAGGCGGCGGTGGCCAATCTGCGCCGGCGCGTGCCGCGGGCGACGGTGATGGCGGGCGAAATCGAGGCGATGGACATGCCCGCGGAATCGTTCGACGTGGTCGTGGCCTGGCATTCGCTGGAGCACATGCGCTTTCCCTTTCGGGCGCTGGAAGCGATGCGCCGTGCGCTCAGGCCCGGTGGCGCCTTGCTGATCGCGGTGCCGAACCGGAACAACCATTTGATGCGTTGGTTCTATCGGTTGGCGCGCGGTCGGGCGTATCCGCTGTTTTCCTTGCATGCCAAGGAGATTCACCTCTCGCATTTCACGCCGGCGAGCCTGAGGCGGGCGGTGGAGCAGGCAGGTTTTGCTGTGCGCGATGTGACGCCGGACCGGGCGATGGTGGAGCCCGCCAAGCGCGTGATTGACGCGGTGGCCGCGTTGTCGTTTCATGCGGCGGGCCATGTCGGCACGGAGGCGATGCTGCTGCGCGCCGTCAGAAAGGAGGGAGCATGAACATCACCGTGATTGGAACGGGTTATGTCGGCCTGGTGACCGCCGCCTGTCTGGCCGAGGTGGGGCATCATGTGACGGGTCTGGACGTGGACGAGGCAAAGCTTGCGAAGCTGCGTCGGGGCGAGATGCCCATCCATGAACCGGGGCTGGACGCCATCGTGCTGCGCGCCATGGCTTCCGGTTGCCTTGCGTTTACGTCTTCCTATGCCGAGGCCATGCGCGAGGCCGGGGTGGTGTTTCTGGCCGTCGGCACGCCGCCGGACGAGGATGGGTCGGCGGATCTTTCGCATGTGCTGGCGGCGGCTCGGGAGGCGGCCAGACATGTGAAGCGCGATTGCATTCTGGTGACCAAGTCCACCGTGCCGGTGGGAACGGGCGAGAAGGTGGAGGCGACGGTTGCCGATGTGCTGGCCGGGCGCGCGGATGCGCCGCGGGTGAGCGTGGCCAGCAATCCCGAGTTTCTGCGCGAAGGGCAGGCGGTCGGCGATTTCCTGAAACCGGATCGCATCATCGTTGGCGTGACCCGCGAGGCGGATGCGGAGGTGTTTCGCCGTTTGTATGCGCCGTTCAACCGCAACCGTGACCGGCTCATCGTCATGGATCGCAAGTCTGCCGAGATTGCCAAATATGCGGCCAATGCGATGTTGGCCACACGTATTTCGTTCATGAACGAACTGGCGGGGCTTTGCGAGGCGACCGGCGGCGACATTGAGGCCGTGCGCCGGGGGTTGGGCGCCGATCCACGCATCGGCCCGCATTTTCTGTATGCGGGCGTGGGCTATGGCGGCTCGTGTTTTCCCAAGGATGTGCGGGCCTTGATGGCCACGGGCGAGGCGCATGGTGCGCCGATGCGTATCGTGCGCGCGGTACACGAGGTGAATGAGGCGCAGCGTCGCCGGTTCGTGACCCGTATTCTGGAACGCCTGGAAGGAATCGGTGATGTGCGGGTGGCGCTGTGGGGGTTGGCGTTCAAGCCGGAAACGGACGACATGCGCGAGGCGCCCAGCCGGGACGTGATTGCTGCGTTGCTGGCGCGTGGCGCGCGCATTCGGGCGCATGATCCGGCGGCGATGGATGTCTGCCGCGCGCTGTGGCCGGAGGAGGCGCGGCTGGAGATGATGCCGGATGCGGTGTCCTGTCTGGATGGGGCGGATGCGCTGGTGGTGGTCACAGAATGGCGGTGTTTCCGCGAGCCCGATTGGGAGGAAGCCGCCAGGCGCATGCGCGGGCGCATGGTGTTTGACGGACGCAACATCTACCCGCCCGGCGAGTTGCGCGCGCGAGGCTGGGAGTATCACGGCATCGGGCGCGCGCCTTGAGACGATGCGTCCTCGTGGACGGCCGCGAGTTCGTGGCCGGTCGCCGCACCGGCATCGGGCGGTTTCTGGAGGGATTGCTGCGGGCCGCAAGTGAGGCGCGGACGCATTGGCGCATGGTGGTGGCGATGGAGAAATCGTGCGCGTTGCCCTCGGCGCTGAAGGGCAGGGTGGACGAATTGTATGTGCCGCATGGAGTGGAATGGTTCTGGCCGCGCCTGGCGCGCGGATGCGATCTGTTTCTGAGCCCCTATCCCAAACTGCCGTGGCGCGCGCTTCCATGCCCCGCGATTCACACCGTGCATGATGTGCTGTATCTGACGCATCCGGCCTATCGCGGCCATCGCCTGCGTGTGATGGCCGGGCGGATGCGGTTGAAGCGGGCGCTGCGGCAGGCCTCGCTCACATGGTTCGATTCCGCCGCCTCGCTGGAGGCGTGCCGCGAGCTTGCGCCGGCGCCTTGCGCCAGGGTTCGCTTTCCCGCCATTGACGCCTGTTTTACGTCCGGCAAACCCGCCCCCGGAGCGGGGGCGACGGAGACGAAACCCGCGAAGAACACGGCCAGGCA
>CAYVBG010000098.1:0-6487 GCA_964449205.1 uncultured Zetaproteobacteria bacterium
GCCGGGCCGAACGGTGCGGGCAAAACAACCTACGCACAGGAGTACATGCCCTATGAAGAGCATTGCCCGATCTTTATCAAAGAGGATTTGATCGCGGCGGGTTTGTCGCCTTTCTCGCCGGCAGCGGCGGCTTTCAAGGCAGGGCGTCTGATGTTGCGCGAAATGGATGATCTCGCCGGGCGTGGTGAAAGCTTTGCGTTTGAAACCACTCTTGCCGGGCGAGTTTATGCTCACAGGATCAAGGCGTGGCGACAGCAGGGCTATTGGCTGTCGCTCTATTTCTTGAGACTCCAGACGCCGGAGCTGGCCATTGCGCGCGTGGCCGAGCGTGTTCGCCAGGGCGGTCATGATGTGCCGGAGGCGGTGATCCGGCGTCGCTTTGCGGCGGGGTGGCGGTATTTTGAATCGCTCTACAAAGGCTTGGTGGATGACTGGATGTTGTTTGACAACAGCGGCGAGCAACCGGAATTGATAGAATGGGGAGAGAACAGATGAAGGCGAAACACCTGGACAAGGCCAGAAATCCGCTGTTTTCCGCCGCGCTGGTTGCGATCAGGCGGGCGGCAAGGCGGGCGAGGGAAGAGGCGCTGCGCACGCACACGCGCATTGTGGTGTTGCGCTCGGGGAGCATCGAGCGGATCGAAGTCCGTGAGGCGCGGGAGTCGGCAGTGGAGCGTTCCGCAGGCTCTGCGACCCAAAAAGGGGAGGGGGCATGAACAGACGGGTGTTGAACGCCATCAAGGGCCGCCTGTCCCTGCGCGCGCCGCAGGCGGAATCCCTTGAAAAACTGGCCCGGGCGCTGGATGCCGCGCCGGATATGTGCCGCCATGAGCGCGATCTGGAGGCGGTGCTGAATGTTCTCAAGTCGGAGTTCCCCACGCTGGAGGATTTCGAGCGGGAGTTTCCGTCGCTGTGCTTCGCGTTGGCCACGGGGGTGGGCAAGACGCGGCTGATGGGGGCTTTTATCAGCTATCTGCACTTGGCCTATGGATTCAAGCACTTCTTTGTGCTGGCGCCGAACCTGACCATCTACGACAAGTTGATCGCGGACTTTACGCCCAACACGCCCAAGTATGTATTCAAGGGCATCGCCGAGTTCGCCGCGCATCCGCCCGAGATCATTACCGGCGACAATTACGAGCAGCGGGCGGGCAATCTGAGCCTGTTTTCGCCAGTGGTCATCAACATTTTCAACATCTCCAAGATCAACACCGAGGTGCGTGGCGGCAAGAGCCCGCGTATCAAGCGCCTGTCGGAATACCTGGGCGACAGCTATTTCAATTATCTGGCCGAACTGCCCGATCTGGTGCTGCTGATGGACGAGTCGCACCGCTACCGCGCCAGTGCCGGGGTGCGCGCCATCAACGAACTGAAACCGTTGTTTGGCCTGGAACTGACGGCAACTCCCTTCGTGGAGGCCAGTCGCGGGCCAAAGCCGTTCAAGAACGTGGTCATGGATTATCCCCTGGCGCGTGCCATGGAGGACGGCTTCGTCAAGGAGCCGGCGGTGGTCACACAGCGTGATTTCGATGCCAAACGCCATACGCCGGAGGAGATCGAGAAGATCAAGCTGGAGGACGGCATTCGCGTGCATGAGGCCACCAAGGTGGAGCTGATGACCTACGCGCGCCAGCACGGCGTGAAGAAGGTCAAGCCCTTCGTGCTGGTGATCGCCCGTGATACCACGCATGCATCGCAGTTACTGGCATTGATCCAGTCCGAAGCCTTCTTCGAGGGCCGCTACCGCGACAAGGTGATTCAGGTGGACAGCTCCACCCGGGGCAAGAAAGAAGACGAGATGATCGAGCGTCTGCTGGCGGTGGAGAGCCCGGAGGAGCCTACCGAGATTGTCATCCATGTGAACATGCTCAAGGAAGGCTGGGATGTGACCAATCTCTACACCATCGTGCCGCTGCGTGCCGCCAATGCGCGCACCCTGATCGAGCAGTCCATCGGCCGGGGGCTGCGCCTGCCCTACGGCAAGCGCACTGGCGTCAGCGCGGTGGATCGGCTCAATATCGTGGCCCATGACCGTTTTCAGGAAATCATCGACGAGGCCAACCGGGGTGATTCGCCGATCCGCCTGAAGCAGGTGATTCTGGAAGCACCTGAGAAGGATGAGGGCGTGGTCAGCGTCAAGGTGGGTTCTTCTATCGAAGAGACATTAGGGCTTACAGAGACCGAAGTAACCGGCAGTAGCGGCGCGACCTACGAAATCAAGCCTGAAGGGCCAACTGTTCCGATATTTACTAAGGAAGCGGAAAAGCAGGCCGCGTGGGCGGTGCTCGATGTGATCCAGGGGATGGAGAAGCAGCGTGAAGTAGTACCGAACAGCGCAGCGTTAAATCAGCCAGAGGTGCAGCAAGCGATTATTGAACAGGTCAAGGAGCGACTGACCCCAGTTCAGGGTGAATTGCTTGAAACAGAAGTGATTGATCTGGAAGCTGTGGTCGCCAAGACCACCGAGATCGTCAGTGACAAAATCATCGACATCCCGCGCATTACGGTGATACCGGTTGGTGAGGTAACGACCGGATTCGACCCCTTCACACTCGACACCAGAAGCCTGAACCTGCAACCCCCCAGTCGCGAGTTGATTATTCAGACGCTGCGAACCAACGAGCAGGAGACTCTGGCTTCGGAAGGGAGCGTGACCGAAAAACGGCTGGAAGATTACATTGTCCATGCGTTGGTGGATTTCGACGACATCGACTACCAGGCCCACGCCGATCTGCTCTACGATCTGGCCGGCCAGGCGGTGCGGCATTTCCTCGACTATCTGTCGGAAGACGAGGCCCGCGCCGTGCTGGATCACAACCGTCGGCTGATTGCCGACAATATCCACGCGCAGATGATGGAACACTTCTGGGAAAGGGCCGGTGATTATGAGGTGCGGGTCAGCCGGGGTTTCACGCAACTCAAGCCCTGCGCTTACACCGCATCGGAAAAACATCCGGTAAGAAATTACCGGGAAACGGTCACCGACAAGCAGAAAATCAAGCAGATGCTGTTCGGTGGCTTCAAGAAATGCCTCTACCCGTTACAGAAATTCGATTCCGACAGCGAGCGGCGCTTCGCCGTGATCCTGGAGCGTGACGCGCTGAAATGGTTCCGTCCCGTCAAGGGACAGTTCCAGATCTGGTATCGCCTGGGAGCGGAACAGCCGGAGTATGTGCCGGATTTCGTCGCCGAAACCGATGATGCAATCTACATGGTGGAAACCAAGGCTCGCTCGGATATGGACGATAAAGAGGTGCTGGAAAAGGCCAAGGTGGCGGAGCAGTGGTGTACACATGCCAGCGAGTACAACGCCGGGCACGGGGGCAAGCCTTGGAAATACCTGCTGATTCCTCATGATGAGATCAACGAGGCAAGGAGGCTTCCGGATTATTTGCGGTATTCGATACAGATTGCCCGCAGCGTATGATGATTTTGTCGGACATGCTTCTGCGCGTGCACTGATGACCCAAGATACGGCCTCTGGCATCGGCAAGAGTGTGCTGGCGGCGGGCCATCGGCGGGCAGCGCGGTGAGCGGTCGCGTATGGCTGCTGGCGCTGGCCTTGCTCGCGGGCGGTCTGATGGCGCTCGGCGCGGGCGAGCAATGGATCAATCCGCTGCATCCGGGCGATGCGGTGAATGCGGCGATTTTGTGGGAGCTGCGGCTGCCGAGGCTGCTGTTGGCGTTTGCAGTGGGCGGGCTGCTGGCGCTGGCGGGGGCATGGTTTCAGGTGCTGCTGGGCAATCCGTTGGCCGAGCCTTATGTGCTGGGCGTGGCGGGCTCGGCCTCGGCGGGAGCGGTGGGAGCGCTGCTGATCGCGCCGCAGTCCGCGATGGCGATGAGCGCGGGCGCGTTTATCGGCGCCTGGATCGGCATTGCGGCGGTGGTGCGTTTCGCCGCGTTGGGGCCGGGGCGGATGCTGCTGGCCGGCGTGGTGCTGGCGGCATTCTGGGCGGCGGTGCTTTCCTTGCTGCTGGCGCTGCTTTCGCAACAGGGGCTGTATCGCGCCTTCGCATGGATGATGGGCGATCTGTCGCGCGGCGATGTGCCGCTGCCGGTGATGCTGGGCGGCTGGGCGGTGGCGCTGGGGTGCGGGCTGTGGCTGGCGCGCGATCTGGACCGGCTGATGCTGGGCGAGCGGCATGCGGCGGCGCTGGGCGTGGATGTGCGCGCCTTGCGGCTGCGGGTGCTGTGGCTGGCCTCGGCGGCGACGGCGCTGGCGGTGACGGCGGCGGGCACGATCGGCTTCATCGGCCTGGTGGCGCCGCACCTGATGCGTTTGCTCTTTGGCGCGATGCATGCGCGGATGCTGCCGGCGGCAGCCTTGGGCGGAGGAGTGCTGCTGGCGCTGGCGGATACCCTGGCGCGCACGCTGACCGCGCCGGCGGAACTGCCGGTGGGCGTGTTCACCGCGATGCTCGGTGTGCCGTTGTTTTTATGGCTGTTGCTGCGGAGTGGGCGGTGAGCGCCGTGCTGGAGATGGCGGATCTGGCGCTGGCGCGCGGTGGCAGGCGCTTGTTCGCCGGGCTTTCCGGCAGGCTGGCCGCCGGGGAGATTGCGGTGGTGATGGGGCCGAACGGCGCGGGCAAGTCCAGCCTGTTGCTGGCGCTGGCGGGCATGATTCCGGCGGAGGGGGAGATTCGTGTTTCCGGCCGGCGGCTTGAGGAGTTGCCTCCGCGCGTGCGGGCGGAAACGCTGGCCTGGATGGGGGTGTTGCCGCCGGCCGATTTTGGCCTGACCGTGCGCGAGCGGCTGCGGTTGGCGGCAGATGGCGAGGCTGGCATTGAGCGCGCCGCCGGGCGCATGGAGGTGGACGGCATGCTGGATCGGCGCCTGGGGGCGCTGTCCAGCGGCGAGCGCCAGCGGGTGGAGCTGGCGGCGCTGATGCTGCGCGATGCGCCGCTGTGGCTGGTGGACGAGCCGACCGCGCATCTGGACTTGCGCCATCAGGCGGCCTGCCTGCGGATGCTGCGCGAGGAAGCGGCTGCCGGGCGGGCGGTGGCGGTGGTGCTGCACGATATTCCACAGGCGCTCGCCGTGGCCGATCATGCGGTGCTGCTGGATGGCCGGGGTGGCGTGGCGATGGGCCCAGCGGCGCGAATGCTGGTGCGCGGGCGTCTGGAAGCGGTGTTTGGCGTGCGGCTGCGGGAGGATTCGCTGTTGCCGGATTATGATGCGGTGCGGGCGTGAGATGCGCGGCCTGACAGGGAGGTGAACGATGGGAATCAAGCGGCGCGAGATGCGGCAGGGGGTCACGCTGGTGCTGACCGGCGAGGGCAAGGGCAAGTCCTCCTCGGCCTTCGGCATGGCCTTCCGCGCGGCGGGCTGGGGAATGCGGGTGTGCGTGATCCAGTTCATCAAGGGCAAGTGGAAGACCGGCGAGCAGAAGGCGGCGGCGCGGTTCCCCAATGTCGAGTGGCACGCCTTGGGCGACGGCTTCACCTGGGACACCCAAAATCCCGAGCAGGATATCGCCACCAGCCGTGAAATCTGGGATTTGTGCCGGGCCAAGCTGAAGAGCCACGACTACGACATGCTGATCTGGGATGAAATCAACTACTGCACGGCCTACGGCTGGATCACGGGCCGCGAGATCGCGGAGTTCATCCGCGCCGAGAAGCCGGCCTGGATGCATTTGATCCTGACCGGGCGCAACGCCGCGCCGGAGGTGATCGAAGTGGCGGATACGGTCACCGAGATGCGGCCGGTGAAACACGCTTTCGACGCCGGCATCAAGGCGCAGCAGGGGGTGGAGTTTTGAGGCTGGATGCGCCCCTCCGGCCCGGCGAGGTGGCGCTGGTCGGCGCGGGGCCGGGGGATGCCGCCCTGCTCACCTTGGCCGCAGCATCGCTGATCGCCGATTGCGATGTGATCGTGCATGACGCGCTGGTTTCCGATGATGTGTTGGCGATGGCCGATGCGAGGGTCCGGCGCATCTTCGCCGGCAAGCGGGGCGGGCGGCCTTCCGCCGATCAGCAGGATATCAGCGAAACATTGGTGCGGCTGGCGCGCGAGGGGCGGCGGGTGGTGCGGCTCAAGGGCGGCGATCCGTTCGTGTTCGGGCGCGGCGGCGAGGAGATCCGCGCGCTGGCGGCGGCGGGGGTGCGCTTTCGGGTGATTCCGGGCGTCACCAGCGGCATCGCCGCGCCGGCGATGGCCGGGATTCCGGTCACCGACCGGACGGTGAACGCCACGCTGGCCTTTTTGACCGGGCACGAAGCTGCGGGCAACGACCGGCTGGACTGGCAGGCGCTGGTCGCGGCCTTCCCTGTGCTGGTGATCTACATGGGCACGCGCAATCTGGCCATGATTGCCCGCCGTCTGATCGAGGCCGGCATGGCGGCGGAGACGCCGGTGGCCATCCTGCACGATGTGACCGGCGCAGGGGAGCAACAGGCGTTCGGCACGCTGGCTGCGGCGGCGGCGGGCGAGCTGCGCGGCGTATCGCCGGCGATCGTGGTGATCGGCGATGTGGTGGCGCGGCGCA
>CAYVBG010000099.1:0-6464 GCA_964449205.1 uncultured Zetaproteobacteria bacterium
TCGCATGCCGGAGAAAATCTGAGATGGCAATTTACACAGATAGATTTACAGGCTCTGTTTTGCCGGATTGAACCGATTTGACCTTCATGTGAATCATGGGCTAATCTCCGCCACCGGGTCGGCGAACGACTTCCGGAAAGGCGTCCGGTAGGGCGTACCCCGCAAGGGATCGCTGATGGTGGAACGGCCGCCCACCCGTTCGCCGGCTCATTGTGCGGGCGCGGGCATCGTGGCGTTGTGCTCATACCACGAAACGGTTCGGCCGTCAGCGCGGGGACGCACTCGCAACCGGCCCGGGCCGATCATGCCGCCGTCTGGCTCATGCCCGGAAGCGGTTCCGGACGCAGGGTGACGGGATCGGCCCGGATCATTTCATCGAACAAACATGGTTTGCAAAGCAGCAATCATTCTGCCGCCCGGCCTTCACTTCGAGCCGGCGACAGCGAATCTCCACGCCTTGTGATGTTCAACTCCATCAGGGCGCAGGAGGGGCGCTGCCGCAGGCGGGCAACGGCCGAGGGCGCGGGAAGCGCAATCCAACATGGTAAGGAGCGAGGCCGTTGTGCTACGGTGCGAGCCACAAGCCTGTAAGACCGCCAAAAAATAAATGTCGCATAATATATATTATGTAAAGTTATGGCGGTGCCGGGGAGTCATGAGATGCCAGAAAGGGTTCAAGGAAAAGAAAACAGATACGAGAAGTTGCGCGAGCTTATGAATGTATTGCGTGAATCTTGCCCATGGGATCGTGAGCAAACCATCGCCTCCCTGCGCAAGCACACCCTGGAAGAAGTTCACGAAGTGCTGGAAGCCATCGACCGGGCGAACCACAGCGACGACTGGACGCCGCTGATGCATGAGTTGGGCGATTTGCTCTTTCAGGTGCTCTTTTATGCGCGCATCGCCGAAGAGCGCGGATGCTTCTCTTTGGACGATGTCGTCGATGCGCTGATCGAGAAAATGATTCGGCGCCATCCCCATGTGTTTGGCGATGTGCCGGCATCCGCGGCGCTTGGGCAATGGGAGCGCATCAAGGATGGCGAGCACCCGGATCGGCAGAGTCTGATGGACGGCGTGCCGCCGCTGCCCGCTCTTTCGCATGCCTGCAAGCTGCAACAACGCGCCGCCCGTGTCGGCTTCGACTGGGATCGCCCCGCCGACGTGTTGGACAAGATGCGCGAGGAGCTGGATGAGCTGGCAGCCGAGGTGCGGAGCGAAGCTGAACCCTCGCGCATCGAGGACGAGTTCGGCGATGTGTTGTTCGCGCTGGTGAATCTGGGCCGCAAGTTGGGCGTGGATTCGGAGCTTGCGCTGATGCGCTCCAATCGCAAGTTTGCCGCGCGCTTTCGACTGATGGAGCAGCTGGCCGCCGAGCGCGGGCGCGACCTGGCCGGCATGCCCCTGACCGAGATGGAGGGGCTGTATCGGCAAGCCAAGCGCATGCTGGCCGGTGATATGCGGGCACCGGCGTGAATCGACTTACCGCCTGTGGCCCAATCTTCGTTCGATCACTTCGGACAAGGTGCAGCCCTCGCGCCGAGCCCAAAACTCCAGAATCGACCATGCATAACGTGACAAGGTAACGGTAACGTCCTCGGTGCCTCGGGCCCGGCGCCGGCTGGCCCGAATCGCGTTTTTCATCTGTGTCCATTGTTCGGAGGTCAGCCAGCGATCGCACCAGTCGTTCAGCGCCGTGGTCGTTTCTTCGCGCTGATGCCAGTCCTGCTGCGCCGCATGGGCCCGCGCCGCGCCCAACCAGCCCAGATCGGCCAGTTTCTTTTCCACCCAGCGCCGGGCGAACCAGTGATCCTCGGGTGTGATGCGATAGCGCGGTCGAGCCATGCCCTCCTTCCTGCTCGTTCGATGGTATATGCGTGACAGGGTAACGTTTACAGGTCGGCCTGCAAGAAGGCGATCGCCCGCGCCGCCGCATCCTCCAGGCTGTCGCCCCGCGCCAGCCGCGCGGCCAGGGCGGCGGCCAGACGGCAGCCGGTGCCATGCTGTTGTTCCGCATTCGCGCACTTGCGTGGGTGCGTAAACACGCGCACGGCGCCATCGGGCCATGCCAGCAGGTCGCGCAGCGTATTGCCGCTCGCGGCTTCGGGCGCATGACCGCCCTTGAGCAGCACCGGCACGCCCACACGCGAGGCCAATGCGCATGCATCGGCCTCCGCGTCGCGCACCGGTCGGCCGAGCCAGAGCTCGGCCTCGCACCGATTCGGTGTCAGCAGGCTGGCCTGTGGCGCCAACGCCGCTGTCAGCGCGCTCGCGCCGGCTTTGTCCAGCAGTGCGCGGCCGCTGCTGGCGCGCATCACCGGGTCCACCACCAGCGCGGCGTCGGGCGCCTGCGTGGCTCGCCAGGCCAGCAACACGCCGATATGCCCGGCGCTGGTCAACATGCCGGTCTTGATGGCGCTGATGGCGTAGTGGTCGGAAATGGCATGCAACTCGGCATCGAACTGGGCCAACGGCACGGGCTCCACGCGCGTGATCCGCGCCGGATTCTGCGCCGTCAGCGCCGTGATGGCCGAGCATCCGCGCACGCCCATGCGGTCGAACACCCGCAAATCGGCCTGGATACCCGCGCCGCCGCAGGTGTCCGACCCGCCCACCGTCAGGCAGCAACGATTCGCTCCCATCATGGATGCCTTCATCCCGCCATTGTCGCGCGGATACGCGCTCACTCAAGGGTGGATTGTATCCGGTTGCTTCTCAGTCTGGCCGCCAGGGCGATGCATCGAGCCAGGCGTTCCATTCCTCCGGCGGCATCGGACGGCCAATGCGGTAGCCCTGCGCCCGGTCGCAGCCCAGTATGCGCAGCCGCTCCAGTTCGTTGTCCTCCTCCACCCCTTCGGCGGTGACCTCAAAGCCCAGGAAATGCGCCATCTGCACCACCGTTTGCACGATGGTCAATGCGCCGGCATCCGTATTCATGGCGCGAACGAATGCGCCATCGATCTTCAGCTCGCTCAACGGCATGTCCTTGAGATAAGCCAGCGAGGAATAACCCGTGCCGAAATCATCGATGGAAATGGGCACCCCCTCTGCATGCAGGCGATGCAATGTGGCCAGCGCCGCATCGGGGTCGGCAATGAAGCCGCGCTCGGTGATTTCCGCCACCAGCCATGAGGTCTCGATGCCGGCCCGGCGGGCAAACTCCCGCATGCGATCGGGCAGGTCGGCGTCGAGCAGGTTGCGCGGCGCCAGATTCACCGCTACCGACCAATCCCTGCCCTGCTGTTGCCAGCGGGCGATCTGGCGTGTGGCCGTTTCCAGCAGCCAGTCGGTGAAATCGTGGATGATGTCCGTTTCCTCGGCCAGCGGAATGAACAGGTCGGGCCGGATCAGGCCCTTTTCGGGATGGCGCCAGCGCACCAGGCCTTCCGCCCCGGTGATCCGCCCGTCTTCAATCCGCACCTTGGGCTGGTAATGGAGCTCCAGTTGCCCTTCCGCGATGGCGCTGCGAAGCTCCCCGGCCAGCGCCAGCTGCTGTTTCATGGTGGTTTCCATCTCGTCGTCGTAGATGGCGAAGCCGGTTTGCCGATCCCGGGCCGATTGCATCGCGATTTGCGCGCGGCGCAGCAGGTCGTCCGCATCCTGGCCGTGATCGGGTGCGCAGGCCATGCCGATGGATACATCGGCGTCCACCCGGAACGCGCGCACGCGCAGTGGCGTCCGAAACTCATCGTGAATGGCGCGGGCCGTGGCCAGCGGATGCGCGACCGGGCGCTCCTGCAACAGCGCAAAGCCGCTGCCCCCGATATGGGCCAGCATGTCGGACTCGCCCACATGCCGGACCAGCCTCTGGCCCACCTGCCACAGAATGCGA
This sequence comes from uncultured Zetaproteobacteria bacterium, assembly GCA_964449205.1. GTDB lineage: Bacteria > Pseudomonadota > Zetaproteobacteria > Mariprofundales > Mariprofundaceae > JALVTX01. The sequence continues at coordinate 3,830 of CAYVBG010000099.1, forward strand.
TCGCCCGCCGCGTGTCCCAGCACCTCGTTCATGGTCTGGAAGCGGTCGATGCTGATGTAAAACAAGAACATGCGCTCCGCGCCATCCATGACTCCCTGCCGGATGCGTTCGATCATCCGCGCCAGGTTTGGCAGCCCGGTGACGGCATCGTGCGTGGCCTGATGCATCAGCTCGGACTCCTGCTGTTTGCGCACGGTGATGTCGCGGATGAAGCCGAGGAAGCGTCGCTGCGCACCCTCCCGCATCTCCGCCACCATCAGCTCGATGGGAAACACCTCGCCATCCTTGCGCACGGCCTCCAGCTCGCGACCGGGCCGGCAGATGATGTGCGGCGCGCCGGTTTCCAGATAGTGCCGCAGATAGCCGTCGTGCGCGCTGCGCCAGGGCTCGGGCATCAGCATGCGCACATTCCGGCCCAGCGCCTCCCCTGCGCTCCAGCCAAACATGCGCTCGGCGGTCGGGTTGAACAGCTCGATGCGTCCTTGTTCGTTGATGATCACGATGGCCTCGGGCGAGTGTTTCACGATGGCCTCGGCCAGCATCTGGCTGGCCGCGCTGCGGGCCGATTCCGCGAACGCTTGCTTGCTCACTGCTCTGTTCGTTCTTGCAGCCAGGCAGGCAGGCCCAGATTCCGCAGCCTGCCGATGACCGTGCGCTGCTCGCGCATCAGCATGCGCTGGAAATGGGCGCGAATCGCGGCGTCCGGGCGAATCTCGATGCCAGCGCGCTTTCCGTCCTCGCCACATTGATGCCAGCGCACGATGCCGGCGGCTTGCAGGGTTGCGCCGTCCAGCGTCCACTGGCACCGCACATGCTCGCCCACACTCACATCCGTGTCCGCATCCAGCAGCACGCCCATGCCCTGCAACGACTTGTCCCGGATTCTGGCGGTCAGCCGCTGCCCGTCACGGCGTTCCAGCACAACCTCCGCCGGCTCCTCAAGGCGAATGCGGACATGCCGGCGCCGGGATCGCTCGTCCGTTTCCACCCTGTCCACGGTGAGCATCAGGCGGTTGCCCCGCCGTTCGCGTCCCCAGATGCGCAGGCGCAATCCCTCGCCGGCCGACACCCATGCGCTGCGCAGGTCGTCGGCGGCGGCGAACACCACGGCCGCCTCCGGGCAGAACATCGCGACGATCTCGTCTTCCATCACGTCCACGACTTCCAGCTGCGCGCGGACGGGGATTTCCATGAAATGGTTGTACAGCTCGATCACCCGATTCCGCAGCCAATGCGCCCGCGCTTCGGCCAGCACCCGATGCTTCTTTTCCTCTTCCAGTGTTTGCTTCCAGGCCGTTTCCGCTTCGTCCACGACGATGGCCTGCAGGTCGTTGTAGTGCTGAATGCAGGCCGTCAACGCGGAGACCTGATTCCGGCAAAAGCCCTCGCCGCCTGGTTCTCCTTGCTGGCAGGACTTCGTCAACTCACGGATGCTGACCCATTCGCATCGCAGCAGGGCCGCCAGCACCTGGCCGGCACTGGCGCCTGCGGCGAGCAGCGCGCGCACGGTGTCCGGAAACGGCGCATGCCCGCTCTCCGGCGGGCTTTCATGCTGCATGGCTTGATGCACGAAATTGCGCACCTGGGCCTCGCCGGCCCGGGGCAGCTCCTTGCAAAGCTGCTGCACCAGCCGATCCATCGCCGGCGTCGCTGGCCGGCTCACGCTTCGCCCTGCCGCGTCGTTTCCAGCAGCTCCGCCACCCTGGCGCCAAACGTGGCCGGATCAATGGGCTTGGAGAGGTAGGCCGTGAAGCCGCTGTTCAGCAGCCGCTCCTCGTCGCCCTTCATCGCCGAGGCGGTCAGCACCGCCACCGGAATGTCGCGCGTGGCCTCCCGCTCGCGCAGCACCTGCAACGCATCCAGTCCGCTCATTTCCGGCATGCGCAGATCCATCAGCACCAGATCGGGCCGCCATTGCTCGGCCAGCGCGATGCCCTCGGCCCCCGAAGCGGCCGTGCGCACCTCAAAACCCTCCATCTCCAGCACGTCCGCGGCCAGCTCCAGATTCAGCGCGTTGTCGTCCACGATCAGGATCCGGGCGCTCATATCTCGCCTCCATAGCAGCCTTGGTCGCCACCGGCCTCGATGGCTTCCCGCAGGCGTTCTTCCGCCACTTGCAACAGCTTGTCCACATCGTCCGCGTCCTCGCTGTAGTGCGCGGCCGCGAACGACACGTGCATCTGCCCCACCTCGTCATCCGGCAGCAGGAACCGTTGATGCCGGATGCGAATGCGCAATTTTTCGGCCACGCGCATCGCGGCGGCGGGCGTGGCGTTCATCAGCAACAACATGAAGCGGGATTCGGACACGCGGGCGCAGATGTCGCCGCGACGGGTCACGGTGCGCACGGTGTCCAGCATGTCCTTGAGCGCCGCGATGCCCCAGCGTTCGCCGTGTTCCCGCACATAGCCGGCGTAGTCGTCCACTTCCCAAACGACCAGCGCGAACTGGAGACTGTAGCGCCGGGCGTTGGCCACCTCCTCGTCCAGGCGCCGCCGCATGTAGCGCATGTTGAAGCAGTCCAGCACCGGATCGATCATGTGCGCCCGCGCCGGATATAGCAGCTCCAGCTTCTGCAACCGGCGCAGCAGCTCCATACGGCCATGCGAACCCTTGATGAGCACGCTCTCCGCCT
>CAYVBG010000100.1:0-6427 GCA_964449205.1 uncultured Zetaproteobacteria bacterium
GATCACTCCGCGCATAATCCAGTTGATCCGGGTCCTCCAGCGTCAGGTAGGGCTTCTCGGGAAAGGCCATTCGCGCCAGTGTCGTTTTGCCCGCCTGCCTCGGCCCCGTAATGCCAACCACGGGAAACCCGCGCGCCAGGCGTTTCAATGTGCTTTCCGCGCTGCGTCTGATCAGTGAAGCTGACATGGCATGCAAATTGTAATATCTATTTACATTTTGTCAAGGAAGATGGCTTTGCGCGAGGCTGCTACGCGACCACGGAAGGGATCGAGAAGAAGGCCTGAACGCCTTCTTCTCCAAGGCATCTTCGCTCTCCGCCGCAACCAACGCATCCTTCAGCTTGCGCAGGCTGCCGACGCCATGCCGATGCAGGCAGCGACTCAGTCCCAAACGGCTGGCCTTGGAGTTGATGAACGCCCGGGTGATAATTCAGAGAACTTGGCAGGATGCTACGGCGCTTTACGGATGCCACCCATCCCGCCCCCTGATTTCTCAATCTCATGATACTCCAACAAATCCCCTGGCTGACAATGAAAATAGCGACACAAGGCATTTATCGTATCTGTGTTTGTATTGTATCCGGGAATGTTGGCAATACGCGTGAGCGTGGCGCGTGAAATCCCGGTTTCTTGGCTTACCTCATTCAAAGTAATACGTCGCCGTTCATTGAACGACTTCTCATCCAGTAGTTGCTTCAGCTTTACACGAATCACCACCGCCTCCCTCAAGACCAAATATCAGCACTGACGATGCCACCACATCAGACATGAGTCAAACGCCTCTTGACAATGCTCATTCGGGATTTATAATGCGCATATATGAGCTATATAGCTCGAATAAAAGCAAGGAGGTTGTCATGTGCACCTATCTAACCACCGAAGAACTTGCCGAGCGCATCAAATACGACCCCCGATACATTCGCAACAGCCTCGTGGACACGGCGCTTGTGGAAGGCATCCACTACATTCGCCCGTTCGGGCGCAGGAAGATCCTCTTCATATGGGAAGCCATCGAGGAGGAGATGCGCAAGGCCTCGAACGAGGAAGCGCCGGTCATTCCGCTCAGCGCCGGAGGCGTGATTCATGGGTAGCGTCCGCGCCCGAGGCGGCAAGGGCGGGCCGGGATACCTGTTCCTGGACTTCAGGTATCAGGGCGTGCGCTGTCGTGAGCAAACGCTGCTCGAAGACACGCCGCAAAACCGCAAACGCCTGGAAAGGCTGCTGCGAAAAATCGAGCGTGAAATCGCGGCCGGCACCTTCCAGTATGCCAAATACTTTCCCAACAGCCCAAGAGCCAGGAAGTTCGTGCCCCAGCCATCCAAAAGCTACACCGGCACGCCCTTGTTCCGGGACTTCGCGGAAATATGGATGATGGAAAATGCACCGAACTGGAAGGCGTCTGTCGTCAACCTCTACCGATACACGCTCGATCGCGAACTCCTGCCGCGATTCGGCCACTATGAGGTGGGCGCCATCACCAAGGCCGACATCCTGGCCTTCCGCGCCGAACTGACGCGCACACCGGGCAAGGGTGGAAAACCGCGTTCGCCCTCGCGCATCAACAATATCATGAAGCCCTTGCGCAGCATCATGACCGAGGCTGCGGGCCGCTATGATTTCACCAACCCCTTCCGGGGCATCAAAAAGCTGCGGGAACCGCGCAAGGACATCCATCCGTTCACGCTCGACGAAGTCATGCTGCTCTGCCGCGAGGTGCGCAGGGACTATCAGAACTATCTGATCGTCCGATTCTTCACCGGCATGCGCTCTTCCGAGGTCGATGGCCTGCGATGGACGGCCGTGGACTTCGAGCGCGGCACTATCGCCGTCAGGGAAACCATCGTCCTCGGCCGCGTGGAGACACCCAAAACGCCCAGCTCCTGGCGGGATGTCATCATGCTTCCCATCGTGCGCGAGGCGCTGCTGGATCAACGAAAATACACCGGCGACAAGGAATGGGTGTTTTGCACCCGCGCTGGAACGCCGCTGAACAAAAACAACTTCCGCCGCAGGGTCTGGCAACCCCTGCTGCGGCGACTGGGTCTGCCCATGCGCAGACCATACGAAACCCGGCATACCGCGGCCACCCTCTGGCTTGCATCGGGTGAGAATCCCGAGTGGGTGGCCCGACAGCTCGGCCACAGCACAACGGAAATGCTGTTTCGTGTCTACTCACGATATATCCCGAACCTGACCCACCGGGATGGAAGCCGAATCAACAAGCTGATCGAGAAAAAGATGATGGAGGATGACAATGATGATTGAACTTCCCGCCGCCCGACCGGAATCCCTGGAGAGCGTTTCGCATGAGCGCCGGATTCCTGACAGGACTGCCCGCGCGATCGCGTTCCATCTGGCATGGACCATGGGCATCTCTCAAGGTCGGGAATTGGTGATTCTGCTGGGCGCCGGAAACGAGCGCGACAACATCGAGGCGTTGACCCAATGGGTGATCGATCAGGTGGACAGGCTCGAAATCCCGCCCGCCTCTTCGATCGACATCGCTGCTCTCGCGGATGATCTGGCGCGCAAACTCGAACGTCTGCTCGATTCGGCAAGACCGTTTTGAGATGACGGCAAGCCGGCAGACGCAAACGAGGCCGAGACTGATCGATGTCACGCATGCACACGGGGGATATACGGGATGGCCGCTCCCGCCGACTCCGGACATCGGGCAATATTTCGAGTACCGGCCAACCAATGCTGAAGAGCTCGCAACCCTGTTGCAGGAATTGATCGCCGACATGAATCAAAGAAGGCGGACGAAGGCCGCGGCTCGCATCAACATGCTGGTGGAATGCCTCGGCATGCCGCCAAGGCTCAAACTGAGTGATGTGTCACCCTGTGCTCACTGGCTGCGAACCTGCCGCATCCTGTATCAAAGGGGCCTGGTGTTGTTCGGCTATCAACAGAGGGGCGGGCGCATCCGAATGTTTGTGGTGGAAATCATGCCCGACAACTTCCAGGGAGCGAAATGACCCCTTTCCGGGCGAACTGCCGGAGAGCACAGTGATCCCGCGATCAGGCCAGCTGTTCCAGCGCCTCGCTCACCGGCGTGCGCCTGCGGCGATAGAGCGCCCGCAGAATCGGCCGCATCTCATCCGGCAGGCGCTCCCACGCAGCCAGCAGAATCTCCTCCGGAATCCCGAAACGCGCTTCGGCAATCGGGCCCGCAATGGCCGCCAATGTGTCGGCATCGCCGCCCAATGACACCGCATTGCGAATCGCATCCTCGAAATCCACCGCCTCCAGCGCGCAGGTGATCGCCTCCGGAACCGTGCGCTGGCAGCTCTCGTCAAACCGGTATCCCGGCCGAATCCCGTCCACCGAACGCGACAGGTCGTAGCCGAATCGCTCCTCAAGGAACCCGCGCACCGCCGCCGGCGGCATGCCCTCGAAGGCCAGATATATCGCCGCCGCCGTCGCCCGCGCGCCCTTCATCCCCTCCGGATGATCATGCGTCACCCGCGTGACGCGATCCGACAGCTCCCATGCCTCCTCCAGACTGCCCGCCAGAAAACCCGCCGGCGACACCCGCATCGCCGCGCCATTGCCAAAGCTGCCGTAAGCGCCCACATCGTCGCTCGCCAGCCAGCGCGAAAACATGCCGCCCCAGCCGCGATGAGGATACTTCCGACCCCAGCGCTTCATGCACGCCGCCACATCGGGGTCGTCATGCAGCAGCGCATCGGCCACGGCCACCGTCAGCACCGTGTCGTCGGTGAATGTCGCCTCGGCCGCGAACAGCGGCGTGAAATCCTTGCGCTTGGTCGGATTGAACTCGTACACCGAGCCGATGATGTCGCCTGCTGCCGCACCCAGCATATCAACCTCCTCGCGCCCCGATGCATCCGGGCATCAACGCCGGAAACGATGGGCACGGCCGTGCCCAAATCGTGCCCAAGCCAGAGCACCCTGGCGAAATGACGGCCGGAACTGTAACATATTGAAATGAAAAGAGAAAATGGCGCGCGGTACAGGATTCGAACCTGTGACCTCAAGCTCCGGAGGCTTGCGCTCTATCCAGCTGAGCTAACCGCGCATTTTTTGTGCCCACGCGCAACTTGTTGATTTTCAAGGGAAATCCGGAATCCATGGGCACCAAATGGGCACAGTTTGGGCACGGCGGATTTTGACCTTAGACCCCCTTGCGCGCAAGCACTTGTTTTTTCAGGTCATCCTCGTGGGCACGGCGCCCTACCCCTGAATGGACCGTAATCTTCGGAGGCTTGCGCTCTATCCAGCTGAGCTAACCGCGCGTCCGCCCGCAATCTTGACATGCCGGGGGCGGCGCGCAGCCTACCGCGCCCCGCAACAATTTCAAATCCCGCTTGGGAGCCGTCCATGACCACGACCATCGCCCGCGCATTGATCAGCGTGTCCGACAAGACTGGCATCGAAGACTTCGCCCGCGCGCTCGAACAGCGCGGCGTCGAAATCCTGTCCACCGGCGGCACCGCGCGGCTGCTGCGCGAGGCCGGCGTGCCGGTGCGCGAGGTCTCGGACTACACGGGCTTCCCCGAAATCATGGACGGGCGCGTGAAAACGCTGAACCCGAAGGTGCATGGCGGCATCCTCGCCCGCCGCGATCACGAGGGCGATCTGGCGCAGATGCGCGAGCACGGCATCGAGCCCATCGACATGGTCGTGGTGAACCTCTATCCGTTCCGGGAGGCGGTCGCCCGCGAGGGCTGCACGCTGGACGACGCCATCGAGAACATCGACATCGGCGGCCCGTGCATGGTGCGCGCGGCGGCCAAGAACCACCACTTCGTGACCGTGATTGTCGATCCCGCCGACTACCGGATGGTGCTGGACGCGCTCGATGCCGGCGCATTGGACGAAGGCCGCCGCCGCGCGCTGGCTGTCAAGGCCTTCGCCCACACCGCCGCCTACGACGGCGCAATCGCCAACCACTTCTCGGCGCTGAACGCCGACGGCAGCCTGCGCGAGTTCCCGGACATTCTGACCCGCCAGTTCATCAAGACCGCGCACGAACTGCGCTACGGCGAAAACCCGCACCAGCAAGGCGCGTTCTACGCCGACCCCGAGGATGACGCCGGCGTTTCCATCGCCGATTGCCGGCTGCTTCAGGGCAAGGCGATTTCATTCAACAACATCGCCGACGCCGACGCCGCCTTCGCGCTGGCGCGCGATTTCGACGAACCCGCCGTGGTCATCGTCAAGCACGCCAACCCCTGCGGTGTGGCCACCGGCGAGGATCAGGAAGCCGCCTATCTGCGCGCCCGCGCCGCCGACGCCGTTTCCGCCTTCGGCGGCATCGCGGCGTTCAACCGCCCCTTGCATGCGGATGCCGCGCGCCGCATCGCCGAAACCTTCATGGAGGTCGTCATCGCGCCGGGCTTCACCGACGAGGCGCGCGCCATTCTGGCCGAAAAGAAAAACCTGCGCCTGCTGGATGCGCCCTCCGCCGCGCCCGATACGGCGGGATTCGATTTCAAGCGCGTCTCCGGCGGCATGCTGGTGCAACAGCGCGATGCGCACCGGCTGCGCCGCGAGGACTGCCGCGTGGTCACCCAACGCGCGCCAAGCGAATCCGAATGGGCGGACATGCTGTTCGCCTGGACGGTGGCCAAGCATGTGAAATCGAACGCCATCGTGTTCGCCAAGGGCGGCGTGACGCTGGGCGTCGGCGCGGGCCAGATGAACCGCGTGAACTCCACGCGCATCGCCGCCCAGCACGGCGGCGAGGCCATCCGCGGCTCGGCGGTCGCCTCCGATGCGTTCTTTCCGTTCCGCGACGGGCTGGACGCGCTGGCCGAGGCCGGCGCCACGGCGGTGATTCAGCCGGGCGGCTCGATTCGGGACGAGGAAGTCATCGCCGCCGCCGACGAGCACGGCATCGCGATGGTGTTCACCGGCATCCGCCACTTCCGCCACTGACCGGTGGGCGCGCCGCTCAGCCTGCCCGCTCAGCCCGCCGCCGACGCGGGAGCGAATCAGGCCCGGCCGGCGTTCAGATCGTTCGGCGAATGGAAATAATCGCTCTGCTGCGCAAACTCCTCGCACAACCGGCGCAGCTCGGCCATGCGCAGCTCGGCGGTGGCGACCGGCGCGCAGTCCTCGCAATCCGGCCGGCCGCAGGGCTGGCGAGAATGCAGCCAGAAATGCACCGCACCGGCCAGCAGGCCATCGGCGATATCCCAGAGATCGGCGTCCGGCTCGGCGTCGGCCAGCCCGTTGCCCAGTTGTACCGCCCGGTCCGCCGCCTGATCGAAGATGTGTTCGTCCGACATGCCCCGCATGCTGGCGCATTCGGCCCGGCGCTTCCAGCCGCGATTCATCCTGCGGTTCATCCCGTGATGCGGCGCTGGTAGCGTTGGCCGCAAACGCTCAGGGAGTTGTATTCGGCATGAAGGTTCTGGTGATCGGCGGCGGAGGCCGCGAACATGCACTGTGCTGGCGG
>CAYVBG010000101.1:0-6426 GCA_964449205.1 uncultured Zetaproteobacteria bacterium
TTGTCGATGGCATACTGGATCGCGGCGCGCACCAGCCGCTCCGTGCCCTCGCGCGACACCGGCTTGATGCCGATGCCGCTGCTCTCCGGGAAGCGGATCTTCGTCACGCCCATCTCGTTGTGCAGAAAGTCGATGACCTTCCTGACCTCCTCCGAGCCTTCCGGCCACTCGATGCCGGCGTAGATATCCTCCGAGTTCTCGCGGAAGATGACCATGTCCACATCCTCGGGATGCTTCACCGGGCTGGGCACGCCCTCGAAATACTTGACCGGCCGCTGGCAGACATAGAGATCGAGCTTCTGCCGGAGCGCGACATTCAGCGAGCTGATGCCGCCGCCGACAGGCGTGGTCAGCGGGCCCTTGAGGCCGATCAGGTATTCGGAAAACGCATCCAGCGTCTCCTGCGGCAGCCAGGCCTCGTCCGTCTGGCCGTAGAGGTTCCAGGCCTTCTCGCCGGCGAACACCTCCATCCAGGCGATCCGGCGCGTGCCGCCATAGGCTTTTTCGACCGCCGCATCGAGCACGCGCTGTGCGGCGCGCCAGATATCCGGCCCGGTGCCGTCGCCCTCGATGAAGGCGATGATCGGCTGATCCGGCACGCAAAGCTTGCCGCCCTCCCCCATCGTGATTTTCTGTCCTGTTTGTGGGACGCGGATATGGTTCTGGCTCATGGATGATTATTCCTTCTCTTGATGGTGATGTTTGCGGATTTGATGGCGCTGCTTGAGGTGCGCGGCGCGTTGGGCCTCCCGCCGGGCGCGCAACGCACGCTGCCGGGCCTCCTCGAAACGCTGTTCGTCGATGGCTTTGGCCGCCTGTTCCAGCATGTTCTCGGCGCTTTGCAGCATACGCTCGGCTTCCGGGCTCTCACCCGGAATGGATTTGGCGCTCTGAATCGCGGCCCGCGCCGCGGCCATCTGCTGGGCCGGCGGACTGGTGGCGCATGCCGCAAGCCACGGCAAAACAACCGCAACAACCAGCGCGACAACGTTCCGCGAATCACGCATGGCTTGTATCATTGAGCCTTGGCGAGGCTTTGTAAAGCCCCGGTCATTCACCGCCCGCGGACGACGCGCGAACCTGCCGGCGCAGGCGCAACCCCAGCTCGCGCAACTGCGCCTCGGAAACCTCGCCGGGCGCCTCGCACATGGGATCGGCGGCCTTCTGTGTCTTGGGGAAGGCGATCACATCGCGAATGGATTCCGAACCGATCATCAATGCCAGCACCCGGTCGAGCCCGAACGCCAGGCCGCCATGCGGCGGTGCGCCGTATTGCAATGCCTCCAGCAGGAAACCGAACTTGGCCGTGGCTTCCTGCTCGTCAATGCCCAGCACGTCGAACACCGCCGCCTGCACCTCACGCTCGTGAATGCGAATCGAGCCGCCGCCGATTTCGGTGCCATTCCAGACCAGATCGTAGGCTTGCGAGCGCATGGCCAGCGGATCGGACGTCAACAGCCCCATGTCTTCCATGACCGGAGCGGTGAATGGATGATGCAAGGCGTCCAGCCGTTTTTCCTCGGCATTCCATGCGAACATCGGAAAGTCCACCACCCAAACGAAACTGTGGTCATGCGCGCCATACAGCTCCAGATCGCGCCCCAGTTCGTTGCGCAGATGCCCCAGCGCATCGTTGACCACGCTGGCATCGCCCGCGCCGAAGAACAGAATATCGCCACTCTCCGCGCCGCAGGCGGCGAGCAGATCGCGCAACACATCCTCGGGCAGGAACTTGACGATGGGCGATTGCAGCCCGCCCGGAATGTCCGCTGCGTCGTTCACCTTGATCCACGCCAGGCCCTTCGCGCCATAGACGCCGACGAAATCGGTGTAATCGTCGATCTGCTTGCGGGAGAGGCGCCCGCCGTCCGGCACGCGCATCACCTTCACCAGCCCGCCCTTCTCGGCCGGCTCGCGGAACACCTTGAACTCCACCCGCTTCATCAGGCCGGTGATATCCACATGCTCCAGTCCGAAGCGCAGGTCGGGCCGGTCGAGCCCGTATTTTTCCATCGCCTCATGCCAGCCGATGCGCGGAAAGGGCGTTTGCGGCGCCACGCCGGTTCCGGCCTCCAGCATCGCGGCAACCAGTCCTTCGGCCAGCTCCATGACCTCCTCGCGGCTCACAAACGACATTTCCAGATCCACTTGGGTAAACTCGGGCTGACGGTCGGCGCGGAGATCCTCGTCGCGGAAGCAGCGCGCGATTTGATAGTAGCGATCCATGCCGGACACCATCAGCAACTGCTTGAAGATCTGCGGGCTCTGCGGCAGGGCGTAGAACGCCCCCGGATGCACCCGGCTCGGCACCAGATAATCGCGCGCGCCCTCGGGTGTGGACTTGTTCAGAATCGGCGTCTCGATCTCCAGAAAATCATGCGCGTCCAGGTAGTTGCGCGCCGCGTGCGTGACCCGGTGGCGGATGGCCATGTTGCGCTGCATGCGTGGACGGCGCAAATCGAGATAGCGGTACTCCAGCCGGTGCTGTTCGCCGACCTCGGCCTCGTCCTCGATGGGGAACGGCGGTGTTTTGGCCTTGTTCAGCACACGCAAGACACGCGCCTTGACCTCGATGCTCCCGGTCTTGAGCTTGGGATTCACCGTGTCTTCGGAACGGGGAATCACCTCGCCCTCGACCTCGATGACATCCTGCTGCCTGAGCCCGTGGGCAAGCTGATGAATGTCCGGCGTGTCGGGATGCACGACCACCTGCACCAGCCCAAACCGGTCGCGCACATCGAGAAACACCACGCCGCCATGATCGCGGTTGGTCTGCACCCATCCGTCCAGGCGCACCTGTTGGCCAATATGCTCGCTCGTGAAATCACCGCAGCGCGTGCGTTGCATCATGGGGATCACACCTCCAAAAACGAAAGGCGCGCAGGCTAGCCTTCCGCCTGCCCCGTGGCAAAGCCGGAAGCCGGCGGGCGTATCATCATGATGTCATCATTCGCCTTCATACTCCCCATGACTTCAGTTCAAGGGGGTCTCTTGCGATGTTGACAGACGTTTCTGGCCGCGGCGCCCATGCGCCGTCATCCAACGACCGCACCACCGATCCGCTGGCGGGCGAGCTGCGGCGCATCCTCGCGAGCGAGGCCGTCACACCACTGTTTCAGCCCATCGTCCACAACGACGATGGTCATGTGTTTGGCTACGAAGCGCTCACCCGCGGCCCGAAAGGTTCGCCGCTGGAAATGCCGGACAAACTGTTCGCCACGGCGCGCCGCCATCGAATGCTCGCCGAACTCGACATGCTCTGCCGGCGAAAGGCCGTGATCCGATTCATGGAACTGGGGCTTTCCGGCCGGCTGTTCCTCAACATCGACCCCAATCGCCTGTCGGCACCCGGCCAGCCGGAAATCGCCAGCATGAATGCGCTGATGCGACATGGCATGCCGGCGAACCGGATCGTCATCGAGCTGACCGAACAGCAGCAGGTCATGGATTTGGAGGCGCTGAAACGGGCCGCGGCCCATTATCGCCGCATCGGCTTCGGCATAGCGATGGACGATTTGAGCGCGGGCTATTCCAATCTGCAACGGATGAACGAGCTGAGGCCCGATTACATCAAGCTCGACAAGTATTTCATCAACAAACTGCCCGACGACAGCGTCGCCCGGGAATTCAGCCGCGCCATTTGCCGTCTGGCGCGCAGCATCAACTGCCAGGTCATCGCCGAGGGAGTGGAACGGGCGTGCGAGCTCGAAGAGGTGCGCAAGCTGCGCATCGACTTTTCCCAAGGCTACCTGTTTGGCCGCCCCGCGCTCGTGCCGGAAGTCACCTGGGTGATCGACGATCCGGCTCGCAACATGCCGCCGACCGGCCCCGTCGCGCACGACATCACGACCCGGATCGGCGACCTCCGGGTAGCCGTGGCCCCGGACCACCCCGACACCCCGGCCAGGGACGTGTTTCGCAAGCTGCAACGTCATCCCGACATGATGGCCGTGCCAGTGGTGGACAACGGACAGGTGGCGGGCATTTGCGAGCGCAACGCCATGCTGTTCCGGTTTTCGGTGCGCTTCGGCCATGAGCTCTACAGTGGCAAGCCGGTTCGGCAGGTCATGAATGCCGCGCCGCTGGTGACTGACGTTTCCACCCCATTGGATATCATCAGCCCCAGGGTGACCGGCCGGCCCACCCACCTGCTCTACGAACCTCTGGTGCTGACCGAACACGAACAATACGCCGGCATCGTCTATGTGCACGACCTGCTGGATCGCATCACCGAAGACAGCGTCCGCCGGGCGATGGAATGCAACCCGCTCACCGGCCTGCCGGGCAACAACGCCATCGCCGGAGAAGTCAACCGCCGTCTGGCCGAGAAAGAGCCGTTCGTACTCTGCTATGTTGATCTGGACAACTTCAAGGCGTTCAACGACCGATACGGCTACGAACGTGGCGACGCGATGATCGGCCTGTTGGCCGAAATCCTGCGCGAGCATCGGGAAGACGGTGATTTCATCGGCCATATCGGCGGAGATGATTTCATCCTGATATTGGAAGAGCGGCCCGGCTGGCCGGAACGCATCGCGCGCATCATGCAGGATTTCCGGGACAGGGTGGAAGCGTTGTATGACCCCGAGGATCTGGCTCGAGGCTGCATCCAATCACGGGATCGCGCTGGCCGGCCATGCTGTTTTGATTTGGCTTCGCTGTCGGTCGGAGCCGTGCCCTGCCCTCCCGGCCGTTTCGCCAGCCATCTCGAAGCCGCCGAATCTGCCGTCGCGCTCAAATGCAACGCCAAGAAACAACGGGGAAATGCCCTGGCCGTGGATCGCCGCCAGTAGCGACATGTCGGAGCGGAAGCGTCAGCGTCGAAACCGCATCGCTGTTTCAACGGCCTTTTCCAGCGCGGCGCCGGGCGTATGGAAATGCGGCGAAAAACGAATGCCGCCGCCGCGCATGGCGCAGATGACGCCCCGGGCCATCAAATGGCGCTGCAACGCCGCATGGCCGTCGGCGTCGAGATCCACGCGGCGCGCGGTCACGATGCCGGCAAAGCGCCCCTCTTCCTCCGGCGTCAGCAATGCGAAACGCCCGGTTTGACCGAGCAGACGCATCAGTCGGCGCGCGCGGTCCAGCACCCCGCGCTCCACCTGCTCCATGCCAATCTCCAACAGCAGCGACAAACTGGCATTCAGCGCGTGAATGCCGGTCATGTTCGGGCTGCCGGGCTCGAATCGCCGTCCGCTGTCCGCCGGCCTCCATTCGCGCGCCTCGAAATCGCCCGCGCGCGCCACCATGTGCCAGCCATGCCGAAGCAGTTGCAGGCGCTGGCGCAATCCCTTGCGCACAAACAACAGCGCCAGTCCCTCCGGCCCCAGCATCCACTTGTGGGCATCGGCAGCCACCACGTCCGCATGGCAGGCGCGCACATCCAACCGCATTGCGCCCAGACTCTGAATGGCGTCCACGCAGCACACGATGCCCTGTTTGCGGCAATGCGCACTCAGCCGCTCCAGGTCCAGCCGCAGACCGGAGGCATACTGCACCGAGCTCACGGACATCAGCCGGGTGCGCGCATCGCAGGCGGCGATCAACGCCGACTCCGGTTCGCCCCCGGAGATATCGACCTCGCGCACCGTTACGCCGCGGCCGGCCAGCGCCTCCCACACGATGCGGTTGGACGGAAACTCCCCCGCGGGAATCACCACCGCATCCCCCGCCCGCCAGTCCAGCCCTTGAGCGACAATGGAAAGCGCATCCGACGTGCTGCCAACCAGCGCGATGTCGTCCGGGTTTGCGCCAATCAATGTGGCCAGTCTGGCGCGCAACATCCGTTCCACCGCCAGCCAGCGCGGATATTCCGCCGCGCCCCGCCGCATGTTTTCATCGGCGAAGGCCACCACGGCGTCCCGCGTGCGCCGTGGCCAAACGCCGATGGCCGCGTGGTTCAGATAGGCGATGCCGTCATCGACCGGGAACTCGTCACGCCATGTCATGCGCGGTGGTGGGCGGGCGGCGTGGTCAACGCGCGCCCGCAATGCGGACAATGCCCGGGCGCGGCGCCGACGGTTCGTTCTGTCTGTTCCTCATGCAACAGCACGCGCGCCTCGTCGCGATCCAAGCCAAGATCCAGCCGCGTGGCTTCCAGCAATTCCTCCTCTTCGGGCGTGATCACGTTGTCTTCGAGCACTTCGTGCGCCACCAGGCGAAACGCTTCTGCCCGCCGCTCCAGCTCGCGTGTGAAGCCGCCGGCGATAATGCCGGCCGGAAGCGCCGCCAACCCGATGCCCAGCACCACGATCGCTCCGCTGAACACATGCCCCCACCAGGTCACGGGCACCACATCGCCATACCCCACTGTCGTCAGTGTCACCACCGCCCACCACATGGCCCGGGGAATGCTGCCAAAGGCGTCCGGCTGCACGTCGTGCTCGGCCGCATACATGCCCGCAGCGGCCAGCACCGCCAGCACCA
>CAYVBG010000102.1:0-6409 GCA_964449205.1 uncultured Zetaproteobacteria bacterium
CGCGTGGCCGTTCAGCAGCCGCGATCATGCGTGGCCGATCAGCGATTGCACGTCCACCTCATAGCCTGCCTTCACCAAGGCGATGAAATGCTTGAGCACCGTGGCCTCGTTCACGCCCTGGCGCGCCGCGATGTCGGCCGGGGTCAGCCCCTCCTTGTACAGCGACCAGGTGAAGGCCTGTGCATCGCTGATCTCGGCGCGGATCGCCACCGGTTTGCGCGGCTGTTTGGTCGGCGCGGTCGTGTCGCTTCTGGTGTCCGCCTTCGGTGCGTGCTTTTGCAGCACCTTCAGAAACGATTCGCCATATTGATCCAGCTTGTGACGGCCCATGCCGTCGATGGCGGCCAACTCGTCCAGTGTGCGGGGGAGTTTTTCGCTCATCTCCACCAGCGAGGCGTCGCCCATCAGCACATGCGGCGCCACACCCTCGGCGCGGGCCATTTCGCCGCGCAGCTTGCTCAGTTCGTCGAACACCGGGTCACCATGACGGCGCGGCGGGCGCTTGAAGCCGCGCCGCACGCCCGGCTCGAAACGGGCCAGCATCAGCGTCTTGCGTCT
Source organism: uncultured Zetaproteobacteria bacterium (assembly GCA_964449205.1). Taxonomy (GTDB): domain Bacteria; phylum Pseudomonadota; class Zetaproteobacteria; order Mariprofundales; family Mariprofundaceae; genus JALVTX01. The sequence continues at coordinate 559 of CAYVBG010000102.1, forward strand.
GGCCAGCTTCTTGCCGGCGGGCGTGATCTTGAGCGCCGAGTGCTGGCTGATGTCCTGCATCAGATAGCCGTGGTGCACCAGTTGACGCAGAATGACCGTCCACTCGTTGGCGCTCATGTCCGCGCCCTGGCCGTAGGTGTGGAGCCGGTCGTGGCCGCGCTCGCGGATGCGCTGGGTGTTGGCCCCGCGCAGCACGTCGATGACATAGCCCTTGCTGTAGCGTTCCTCCAGCTCCTTCACGCAGGCCATCGCCAGGCGGGCCGGTTCGATGGCGTTGAAGGTTTCAGGCGGGTCGAGGCAGATGTCGCAGTTGCCGCAGGGCTGTTCCAGATGCTCGCCGAAATAGCCAAGCAGCACCTTGCGGCGGCAGGTCAGCGCCTCGGCGAAACCGATCATGCTGTTGAGCTTGTGAATCTCGATGCGCCGCTGCTCCTTGCTCTCGACATTGTCGATGAGGCGCCGCACCAGATTGACGTCGCCGGAGCTGTAGAGCAGCAGGGCCTCGGACTCCATGCCATCGCGGCCGGCGCGGCCGGTTTCCTGATAATAGCTTTCGATGCTCTTTGGCACGTCGTGATGCACGACGAAGCGCACGTTGGGCTTGTCCACCCCCATGCCAAACGCGATGGTGGCCACAATCACGCGAATGCGGTCGTGCAGGAAGTCTTCCTGCACCTTGTCGCGGCGGCGGCCGGGCATGCCGGCGTGATAGGCCGCGGCGCGGATGCCATGCCGTTGCAGATGCACGGCCACTTCCTCCACCCGCTTGCGCGACAGGCAGTAGATGATGCCGGATTCACCCTGCCAGTCGTTCAGGAACTGGAGCAGCTGCGCCATCGGCTTCTTCTTCTCGGCCACCAGATAGCGGATGTTCGGCCGATCGAAGCTGGAGATGAAGCGCCGGGCGTCCGGAATGTTCAGGCATTGCAGGATATCCTGACGGGTGTGTTCGTCGGCCGTGGCGGTCAGCGCCAGAATCGGCACCTTGGGGAACATCTCGCGCAGACTGCCCAGCTTTTCGTATTCGGGTCGGAAATCATGCCCCCACTGGGAGACACAGTGCGCCTCGTCGATGGCGAACAGCGCCAGCGGGATGGACTGGATGGTTTTGATGAAGGTTTGGGAAAGCAGGCGCTCCGGGGCCACATAAAGCATGTCGAGCTGACCGTTTTTGAGCCTCTCCAGCACCAGCTTGGCCTCCTCGGCCTTGAGCGAGGAGTTGTAATAGGCCGCGGACACGCCGCAGCGGGTGAGCGCGTCCACCTGATCCTTCATCAGCGAAATCAGCGGCGACACCACGATGCCCGTGCCCTTGCGGACGATGGACGGAATCTGGTAGCACAACGACTTGCCGCCGCCGGTGGGCATCAGCACGAAGGCGTCGCGTCCTTCCAGCATGGCCGCGACCACATCCTCCTGTACCGGGCGGAAGCGTTCGTAGCCGAACACGTTGTTCAGAATGTCATGGGCCTGTTTCATCAATGTCTGCTTGTTCATATATACCATCCTACATATTCGGAGCCAGGAATCAAATCCGGTCGGCCGTCGAGAGGGAGCCGCCTGGCGACAGCGGACGGTCTTCGGGTGTAGCATGCGGGCATGAACGTGCGCGATGCCTTGCTGGCGCGAAAGTCCGTGCGCGCCTTTCTGGATACGCCCGTGCCGCGCGAAACCATCGAGCGCGTGCTGGATGCGGCCCGGCATGCGCCCAGCGGCGCCAACACGCAGCCCTGGCGGGTCGTGGTTGTTTCGGGGGATGCGAAGATGCGCCTCGAGGCCCTCATGACACGCGAGTTTCGCGCCGGGCGCCGTGGCCGGCCGGATTATCCCTACTACCCCGAGACCTGGCATTCGCCCTACAAGGAACGGCGTGTCGCCTGCGGCATGCAGCTGTATGCGGCGCTGGGCATCGCGCGCGAGGACAGGCCGGCGAGACGGGCGCAATGGGAGCGAAACTACCGCGCCTTCGGCGCGCCGGTGGCGCTGTTCTTTTTTCGGCTATTTGCATTCCAGGGTTGACGAACCTTAAAGAAAGACAGGAAAGAGAATGTCCGAACATTGCAATTCAGGGTTGACACCATGGAGAATGCGGCTAATCTAAACCCTGCATTTCAAGGTTGGAGGGATCCATGCCGCATCAAGCGATGGCCGCCAAAATATGGAGTGTTGCGGACACGCTCCGGGGCGATTTCAAACAGTCCGAATACGGAAGAATCATCCTGCCTTTCGCGGTGCTGCGCCGGCTGGAGTGTGTTCTGGATCCCACGCGCGAAGCGGTGCTCGCCCAGTATGATGCCATCAAGGATGACAACCTCGACCTTGACCTGATCCTGCCCGAAATCGCCGGCGCGCCGTTCTACAATACCTCGCAGTTTACGCTCGCCACCCTGGGCGCGACCAGCACCCGTCAGAATCTCGAGGCCTATATCAGCGCCTTTTCCGCCAATGTCCGTCAGGTGTTCGACGAGTTCGCATTCGACAACTGGATCGAGCGGCTGGACGAGGCGAACCTGCTCTACGAGGTCGTCAAGGCATTCAAGGACTTCGACCTGCATCCGGATCGGGTGTCCAACCACCACATGGGCATGATCTTCGAGCATCTGGTGCGCAAATTCGCCGAGTCCGCCAATGATACGGCGGGCGAGTTTTACACGCCGCGCGATGTGGTGCGGCTGGCCACCACGCTGGTGTTCGCCAACGATCAGGAGGCGCTATCCGGCAAGGGCGTGGTGCGCACGGTGTATGACTGCGCGGCCGGAACCGGCGGCTTTCTCTCATCGGCCATCGAGCTGGTGACCGAATGGAACCCGAGCGCCCGCATCATACCCTACGCGCAGGAACTGAACCCGGAGACGCATGCCATCTGTGTGGCGGACAAGCTGATCCAAGGCTATGACCCGAAAAACATCAAGCTGGGTAACACGCTGTCGGACGATCAGTTGCCCCATGAGCGTTTTGACTACTGCCTGGCCAATCCGCCGTTCGGCGTGGATTGGAAGAAGGTGCAGAAACAGGTGGTTGCCGAGCACCGCGTACGCGGCTACGACGGTCGCTTCGGGCCGGGGCTGCCGCGCGTGAACGATGGCTCGATGCTGTTTCTGATGCATCTGCTTTCCAGGCGCAAGCCGGCATCGCAAGGCGGCACGCGTATCGGCATCGTTCTTTCCGGCTCGCCGCTGTTCAATGGCGGCGCCGGCTCCGGCGAGTCCGAAATCCGCCGCTGGATTCTGGAGAACGACTGGCTGGAAGCGATCGTCGCACTGCCGACGGATATGTTCTACAACACCGGCATCAGCACCTACATCTGGATTCTCGCGAACAACAAGGAAGATCGGCGCAAGGGGCTGGTGCAACTGATCGACGCCACCGGCATCCACACCGCGATGCGCAAGAGCCAGGGCAACAAGCGCCGCTTCCTGAGCGATGCGCAGATCGCCGAAATCGCCCGTATCCATGAAGCCTTTGAGGAAGGCCCGCACTGCCGCATATTCAATACCACGGATTTCGGCTATCGCCGCATCACCGTGGAGCGCCCCTTGCAGCTCAGGTTTTCCGTGACACCCGAGAAGCTCGAAGCCTGCAAGGCGATGAAGGCCGCCGAGCATGCGGACAAATTCGCGGGGGTTTCGGGCGAATACCTGAATCCCGACGATTTCCTTGCGGCGGCGGGCATTGAAAAGCTCAAGCCGGCGGCTCTGAAGGCGGTGTTCAAGGCTTTCGGCGAGCATGATGAGAGGGCCGAAATTATTTGCGATGCCAAGGGCCATCCCATGCCCGATCCCGATCTGCGGGATCATGAGAATGTGCCGCTGTCCGAATCGGTGGAGGAATACTTCGAGCGGGAAGTCTTGCCGCATGTGCCGGATGCCTGGATCGACACATCCAAGCGGGACAAGAAGGACGGAGAAGTCGGTATCGTCGGCTACGAAATCAACTTCAACCGCTATTTCTACACCTACACGCCGCCGCGGCCGCTGGAGGAGATCGACGCCGATCTGAAGCAGGTCGAGCGGGAAATCGCCGAGCTGCTTTCCGAGGTGGCGGAATGACACAAGAAATCAACGGCAAGTTGAAATCAAGGATCCGGGAATCTATGATTCGCGTAACAGAACCCGCCAGTGGCTCTGCACGCTCGGTCGTGTATCCCCGGCGGGTCTTTTTTTGGGAGTCCGTCTGATGGGCTCCCGGTATACAGACCCTCTGCTGAGATATTCGGAGCAGATCGAACGCCTCAAGCAGCGGGGCATGCACTTTCAGGACGAGCGACGGGCGGAGCATTACCTCCGACATCTGAATTACAGTCGGCTGGCCGCGTATTGGAACGGGTTTCTGATTGAAAATTCCAACCCTCCCAGGTTCCACAATGGGACAAGCTTTGAACACATCCTGAGGCTCTACCGCTTTGATCGTGAGTTGCGTTTGCTTGTGCTGGATGCCATCGAGCGCATTGAAATCTCATTCCGCTCGGTATGGGCCTATGAAGTGGCCCATGCGCCTGGACACGGCCCCTTTGCTCATTTGAACCCGACCTTGGCCAGGGACAAGAAACGGTGGAGCGAGAATCTCCAGCGGCTGATGGGCGAAATGCACCGCGCTTTCAAGGAGCCTTATATCCGCTCATTCCTGGAGAATCACAGCGACACCATGCCGCCGGTCTGGACGGTCTGCGAGGTCATGTCGCTTGGATCGCTTTCCAATTGGTATGCCAACCTGAGCGATGAACGAACCCGAATGGCTATTGCCAAGCACTATGGCGTCGGGCATTCCGCGCTTGGGTCGTGGATGCATCACCTGACCGTTGTGCGCAATGTCTGCGCCCATCATGGCATCTACTGGAACCGGGAGATCAACATTCAGCCGGAATCCACGAGAGGATTGCCGGATCGGGTGAAAAAAAGTATGACCGGCGCACCGAGGAAACCCCATAACACCTTCGTGATTCTTTTGTGGCTGCTTGACCGCATTGCCGGAGAGCATCATTGGAGAGGCCGTTTGAGCAAACTCATGGAAAAGTATCAGCCGTCGCTGCCGGCGATGGGATTTCCCGAAAATTGGCGCGAACTGCCGATCTGGAAAGAGGCGAAGAAATGAGACGCTACAAGCCCTACCCGGAATACAAGCCATCCGGCGAGGAATGGCTGGGCGATGTGCCGGCGCATTGGGATGTGAAGCGGCTGCGATTTGTTGCTACTCGCAGTAATAGCAATGTAGACAAGAAATCCTACAAGAGCCAGAAGCGGGTTCGGCTGTGCAATTATACGGATGTCTATTACAGCGAACGCATTACTGATGAATTGGATTTCATGCAAGCGACAGCATCGGATGATGAAATCCGGCGTTTTTCACTGACCCCCGGCGATGTGGTCATCACAAAAGACTCGGAAGACCCGCGAGATATTGGAGTGCCTGCCATTGTTTCCGAACGGCTGAATAATGTTGTTTGTGGCTACCACCTGACAATTCTGCGCAGCAGAGAGGAAGTGATCCCTGCGTTTCTGTTCCGCGTGCTCCAATCTCATCCAACGAAGGCGCACTTCTATGTTGAATCTCCGGGCATCACTCGGTTCGGATTGAGTCAAGACACCATGGGGAATTTGTGGATGCCCTTCGCCCCACAAAGTGAACAATCCGCCATCGCGGATTTCCTCGACCGTGAAACCGGGCGGATCGATGCGCTGGTGGAGAAGAAGCGGCGGTTTATCGAGCTTCTGAAAGAGAAGCTGCAGGCGCTGATCACCGCTGCCGTCACCGGCCAAATCGATGTTACCACCGGCAAGCCCTACCCGAAATATAAACCTTCTGGCGTGGAGTGGCTGGGCGATGTGCCGGAGCATTGGGAGGTGAAGCGGCT
>CAYVBG010000103.1:0-6381 GCA_964449205.1 uncultured Zetaproteobacteria bacterium
AGTGCTGTTCTCGGTGCTGGCGATGATCGTGGTGATGTGGCATTCGCGCCGGCGTGAGTTTCGCGCCGATGCATTCGCGGCGCGCATGGTGGGCGCGGAGCCGATGATTCGCGCCCTGCAAAAGATCGACGCCATCTATCGCCATGCGCAGCCGGCGGAGGAAGAGGAAGCCTCGGGGCTGGCGCCCGCCGACGCGCTGGCCACGCTGAAGATTCATGGTTCGGGCAGCCGGCTGGCCAGCCTGTTTGCCAGCCATCCGCCGATTGAGGCGCGTATCGAGGCGCTGCGTCGATTGCAACACCCGAACCACTGATCGCATCGACCGGAGCTTGGCTCCGGCCTTTCGTTGCGTCTATGATGGCGGACCATGAAGCTGTCCGCGCACCAAACCGCCGCCCTGCTGATCATCGGCAACGAGATCCTCTCCGGTCGCACGCGCGAAGCCAATGCGTGGCTGGCGGCCCGGCGCCTGTTCGCGCGCGGTTGCAAGCTGAAGGAAATCGCCATCGTGCCAGACGAGCGCAACGCCATCATCGGCGCGCTGAACCGGCTGCGCACGGCGTTCGATGCGGTCATCACCTCCGGCGGCATCGGCCCGACACACGACGACATCACGATGGAATGCGTGGCGGCCGCCTTTGACGCGCCGTTGCTGGAACACGAGGCCACGCTGGCTCTGATGCGCGCGCACTACGGCGAGGATCGACTGAACCCCGGTCGCCGGCGCATGGCCCGCCTGCCCGCGGGCGCACACCCCATCGTCTGCGCCCGATCCATCGCGCCGGGCGCACATATCGGCAATGTCTATGTGCTGGCCGGCGTGCCGGAGATCTTCGCCTCGCAACTGGATGCCGTGGTGGACGAGTTCGGCGGTCGCGGGTTCATGCGCAAGGAAATCGAGGTGCGCTTGCCGGAAAGCCGCTTCGCGGCCGCGCTGGCGGACATTCAGCGGCAATTCCCCGATGTGGAGATCGGCTCCTATCCACAGCATTGCGGCGACCGGCCCCAAGGCAAGATATGCCTGTCCGCGCAGGACGAAGCGAGACTCGCCCAGGCCTGCGACGCGGTGCGCGTCATGCTGGAGCGGATTTCCCCCTCCTGAGGCGCCTGGCCACGCGGCCGGGATCGTCCGCATCCAGAATGGCGCCCATCACGGCCACCGGAAAGGCCTCCAGCTCCCGCCGGTTGTCCGGCACAATGCCTCCCAACGCCACCACCGGCAACGGCGCCGCCTTCGCCAGTTCGAGGAAGCGCCGCGCGCCCAGATGCGGCGCGCCGGGATGGCAACGGGTGGGAAACACCGGCGAGAGCAGGGCGAAATCCGCCCTCGCTTCGGCCGCCCGCGCAAGCTCCGCTGCATCGTGGCAAGAGGCAGACACGCTCATCGCCGTCTCGCCCAGCCAGCGGCGCATGGCCGGAATCTCGCCGATGTCACGACCGGCCACATGCACGCCGTCGGCGCCCACCGCCCGGGCCACATCGGCCTGCGTGTGCACAATCAGGCGCGCATTGAAATCGTGCGTCAGCGTCCGCAGCCGGGCGCAAAAAGCCAGCAGGCGCGCCGAGTCCATCGCCGGCTCGCGCGCCAGCACCGCATCCACGCCGCCACGCAGCGCGGCTTCCACGATCGCAAAAAACGCCTCCGGGTCGCGACCGGCGGCGGCAGTGATCAACAACAACCGGGGAGGTCTCAGAAACGCTTGATGACCCACTCAGGCGGCGTGATGGCGCGGTAGTTGCCCGGCAGCCGCCGCTCGAACGTGCCGTCGCCATCGCTGTCGTAAAGATAATAGGATGGGCCGACCACCGGCGTAACCTTCACCATGAACACCCGTCCATGCAATGAATATTCGCGCACGATTGCGCCATCCTTGCGCTTGACGATGCGCACCTCGACATCGCCGCGATCCTCCGCCAACAGCTCGCCCGCAGCGGTGGCGTCCTCACGCGGCGGCGCCACCGTCTCGCGCGCCTCGGGCGTGTCCTGCACCTCGGTGGGCGGGGGCAAGGCATCGTCCGCCATCGCCGGATACGCCGGCGCGGCCGCAATCAGGGTGAGAAGGGAAAGAAAGAACGCATGGCGCATGTGCCCAGTATAGCCGCCGCATCCACCCTTGCACAAGCGCGCGGACTGGTCTTTGATTGGAAGGGCGCGACGACGTGGACGCAAGGGGTGAACGGGAGGCCCGGGATGAACGACGAAACCATGATCTGTTTCTCCAGCGACCGCATCGGCGAGACATTGCCGGCGGCATTCCGGCAGACGCTGACCCGGCCCGTGGCATGGTTCTCGGCCATGCCGAAAGCCACGGGCTACAGGGACTCGCTGGTGCTGCTGGCCATTTACATCGCCATTCCCGCCTTGGTCGCCAGCGCGCTGACGGGATTCATCACCATCCTCATCATTCTGCCGCTCAGCCTGGCACTGGGACTGATTGCGACCTGGCTGTGGGCCTGGTATCTGGCCTGGGCCTCGCGTGTGTTCGGCAAGAGCCATCTGACCACGGCGGACGCCTTTCAGATTTGCGCCGCGGCGTCCGCCCCGATGGTGTTCTCGGTCATCCCGTTCATGATGCCGGTCGCCACCCTGTGGAGCCTGTACCTGACCTGGCAGGGCATGGTGTCGCACGGCAAGGTGGGCGGCGGCGCCGCGCTGCTCATTATTCTGGCCGCTTTCGTGATCCTCGGCGGCTCGCTGCTGTTGCTGGTCGCGCTGTTGCTGCAACTGGCGCATCAAAGCGGCATGCCGCTGCCATCCGTCCCCATGCAGTCGTTCTGAGCCGGGGCAGGCATCATCAGCGCCGTCGGCGCAACAACACCAGACACGAACCGCCGCGCGTCTTCGGCTTGGGAATCGCGGCCAATACGCTGGCGGCATACGGCCCCTCGGCCAGCCAGCGGTAGACCGCCTCACGCAACACCGGCCCGCCGCGCGAATGCAGTCCCCGCCCATGCACCACGCATACCACACGTCGTCCGCTCGCCAGCGCCTCGCTGATCGCGCGCTCCAACGCCGCCCGGGCCTGCTCGCGGCTCATGCCGTGCAGATCGACCTCCATCTCCACCGGCGGACGACCCGCCGCCAGCCGACGCAAGCGCTCGACGGACACGCCATCGGCGCGCAGCACCCACGGCTCCGCCATGCGGCGCGGACCGGGGTGCGACCCGGGGCGGTCATCCGCCTCGACCTCAATCCGAGCCGCGGTGCCTGCCACGTGCGGCGCGGGCAGACGCGGCGCCGGCGTTCGCCGGGGTTCATGATCGAGACGTCGCACGCCCCGCATCGCCTGGGCGAACAACTCGTCGTCCGAATCCGCCATGCGCTCAAAACTCCGACCGGCTGGGCCGCGTCATCAGCTGCCGCACCGCCGTCTCCAGCGCCAGTTCACCGCTCAACACCCGATGCACGGCCTCCATCAACGGCGCATCCACACCTGCATCGCGGGCCAACGATCGGGCGGCCGCCGCCGTCTCCACGCCCTCCACCACCTGACCGACATGCGCCAGCGCGGCATCCACGCCCATGCCGCGCGCCAGCGCCATGCCAAAGCGCCGGTTGCGCGACAAATCGCCGGTGCAGGTCAGCACCAAATCGCCCAAGCCAGACAAACCCATCAATGTCTCGCGCCGCCCGCCGCAGGCCATCGCCAGTCGCGCCATCTCGGCCAGCCCGCGCGTGATGACCGCCGCCACGGCATTGTGGCCCAGTTCCAGTCCGTCGGCCATGCCGGCCGCGATGGCCACCACGTTCTTCAACGCACCGCCCATGGCCACACCAATCATGTCGTCGCTGACATAGATACGGAAATTGCTGCCGGCGAACATCGGCGCCAGTGCCTCGGCCCGCGCGAGATCGGTCGCGGCCAGCGTCATCGCGGTCGGCATGCCCCGCGCCACCTCCATCGCAAACGACGGACCGGACAACAGCAGCGCGCGCTCCGCGCCCACCATGCGCGTCATCAGTGCATCGGTGCGCTCCAGCGTGCGCGGATGAATGCCCTTGAACGCACCGATGACCGGCGCGTCGGTCATCGCGGCCAGCCGCGCCAGCGTATCCGCCGCGGCCATGTTCGGCACAGCCACCAACACGGCCCGCGCATCGCGCACCGCCTCCGCCATGTCCGCAGTCGGCTCAAGCCCTTCGGGGAAGGCGATCTCCGGCAGGTAAGGGGTGTTCTCCCGCGCCCGGCGCAAGGCCCCGGCCGCCTCGGGCGTGCGCACCACCAAGCGTGTGTCATGCCCGCCGCGCGCCAGAGCCACGGCCAACGCCGTGCCCCAGGAACCCGCCCCCACGACGGCAACAGCAAAGTCGCTCACCGTCGCCGCCACCAGGCCAGCGCCAGCGCCGGCAGCGCCAACCATCCCAGCGGCGCATCGCCCCGGCGCATGTAGGGCGTGATTGCCATCGAATCCCGATAGGTGCCCCGCACCAACCCCTGCGTGAACCAGGGGCGGCTGGCCCGCACACGCCCATCCGGCGCGATAATGGCCGACACGCCGGTGTTGGCCGCGCGCAGCATCCACCGGCCGGTTTCCACGGCGCGCATGCGCGCCGCCTGCAAATGCTGCCAGGCCGCCGGTGTATGGCCGTACCACGCATCATTGACCACATTCACCAGCACCGTGGCGCCGGCCCGCGCGCGCGCTCTGGCCTGCTCGGGGAATATCGCCTCATAACACACCAGCGAACCATAGCGCGAAGGCGGTGCGGACAACACGCCCGCATCCCGCCCGGGTCGAAAATCAGCGATGCCGGGCGCCAAACGATGCAGAAACGGAATCCATCCGGGCACATATTCGCCAAAGGGCACCAAATGCCGCTTGGCGGCGAATGCCCACGTTCCGCGACCCGGCGCGGCCATCCAGATGCCGTTTTCCGCCTGCCCGTCCCGCGTCATCCGCAAACCGCCGAACAACAATGTCCGGTTCCACGCTTCCACCCGCCGCGCCAGCCAGTCGCGCCAGGCCGGGTGGCGTGTCAGGAACATCGGCACGGCGGCCTCCGGCCAGACGATGAGCTCGGCCTGGCCTGCGGCGCTCGCCGACAGTCTGGCGTAGCGCGTCATCGTTTCGTCGAGGAATCCGGCATCCCATTTCAACCGCTGGGGGATATCCGCCTGCACCAGCGCCACGCGATGCGTCGCGCCATCGGCCCGCCAGGGCGCGGGCGCGGCCGTCCACAACACCGCCGTGAGCGCCAATCCCGCCGCGCCCCAGCGCCAATGCACCCTCCACGCCGCCAGCGCCGCGGCGGCCAGCGCCGGCAACAACGCCGCGCCATACACCCCCACCACGGCCGCCCAGCCCACGGCCGGCGTATCCAGCAGCAGGCTGCCCAAGGGCGTCCACGGCAAGCCGGTGAACACGTGGCCGCGCAACCACTCCTCGCCCACGGCCAGCAGCGGAAACAGCGCCAGCATCCGCACGTCGTCGCCGCCCGCCAGCCGCCGGACGCCCCAGCCGAGCAGCGCCGGATACAGCCCCAGCGCAACCCCCACCAGCGCCGCGGCCAGCACGGCCCAAGGCCAGGCCAGCGGGCCAAACTGGTGAAAGGTGGGCGCCAGCCACCACGCGCCGACGCCAAACCAGCCCAAACCAAAGCTCCAGCCCACGGCGAAGGCCGGGCCCCGGCGCAACAACAGCAGCCATCCAGCCAACGCCAGCACGGCCAGCCATTTCCAATCCCGCGGGGCAAAGGCCAGCGGCATCGACGCGCCCAACGCCAGCGCCGCCAGCATGCGCGGCCAGAAACGCCGCCATGCCACCAGGCTAACCGGTGGCATGATCCAGCGGCTGAATGTGCAACCGGGTCACCCGGCGCGGATCGGCCGCCAGAACCCGCACGCGCAAGCCGGCCACATCCAGCACCTCACCGCGCGCCGGAATACGCCCGCACAGGCTGGTCACCAAGCCGCTGACCGTGTCGAAATCGCCCTCGGGCAGCTTGCGCCCCAGCGCCTGTTCGAGATCCTCGACATGCATCCGCCCGGCCACCACCCAGCCGCCATCGGGCGCGCGCGTACATTCATCGGATTTGTCCGTCTCCTCACCCTCGTTCAGCGACCCCACAATCTCGGTCAACAAATCGGTCAGCGTCACCAGGCCTCCCGTGCCGCCATATTCATCCACCACCACGGCCAGATGCGCCCCCTGTTCCTTCATCTGAAGCAGCAGACCCAGCACCAATTGCGATTCCGGCGCCTTCAGGCACGGCCGCACCAGTTCCGCCAACGGCGTCTTGCGCCCTTCGATGACGGCCGAAAACACATCCCATGCGTGAATCACGCCCTGCACATCGTCCAGGTTCCCGGCATGCGCCGGCGCCTTGGAAAAATTGTGCCGGGCAAAGGCACGCGCCGCCTCGTCCAGCGGCATCGAAAC
>CAYVBG010000104.1:0-6358 GCA_964449205.1 uncultured Zetaproteobacteria bacterium
GGATGTTCGCATTGGCCTTGGCTGCGGCGGCTGCGGTGTTCGGTTTGTTTTGGTGGCAGCGGCAGGAGGAATCGGGCGAGGAGCCGCCGCTTGTTCCGGATGCGCGGGTTTCGCCGCTGCTCAAGGGCATCAACTACCTGTTGTCCGACGAACCGGATCGTGCGCTTCAGGAATTGGTGCGTGTGGCGCGGCTGCAAACGGAAACAGCGGAAGTCTATCTTGCGCTGGGGGATTTGTTTCGGAACAAGGGCGAGTTCGGGCGCGCGGTACGTATTCACCAGAATCTGTTGGCGCGGCCGGGTATCTCTGATGAACTGCGCCTGAGTGCCCAGGCTGCGCTGGCGCTGGATTTTCAGGCGGGCGGTTTGTTGGGTCGGGCCCTGCGCGAATATGAGCGGGTGCTGGCGATGGATTCCGGCCATGTGCGGGCATTGGAGGCCATTTTGCGCATTCGCGAGCAGCAGCAGGAATGGCGCGAAGCAGCGCGGGTATTGGCCCGGCTGAACCGGGTGCGTGGGGTGGGCTCCACCTTGCACATGGCCTATTTGCAGACAGAGATGGCGCGCGCCGAGCGGGAGGCCGGCCATGAGGACGTGGCTCGGGAGATGGTGCGGCAGGCCATTGAAACCGATGCCGGCTGCGCGGCGGCGCATCTGCTGCTGGCCGGGATGGAGCTGGATCGCGGCGAGGAGGACGCGGCGTTCGCCAGTATGGATGCGTTGCGTCGCGCCACCCCCGAGCACCTGCCGCTGTTGGTTCCGTTGTTGCTGGAGCGTGACGGGGTGTATGAACGTCGCGGACATGATTTTTTGCTGGAGTGCTGGCGTGATGGTGGGGACGAGATATTGGCCCTGGAATGGATTCGCGGTGTGGCCGATCGTCATGGCGCGGATGCGGCTCGGGCACTGGTGGCGGAGCTGGATTTCGCGCCCGAAGGTTTGCGCGCGCTGCTGCAACTGCGGGCCATCATCGGTCCGGACGACGCCGAGACTCGAGCGGCCCGCCGTTGGATGCGTCAAACGCGCAACCATGTGTGCGGCGAGTGCGGTGTCGAGGTCATCAGCATGCGCTGGCAATGCCCCCAATGCCATGAGTGGGGCAGCATGCATCCCATTCGGGAGGAGCGGGTGACATGAAGGACCGGTTGATGGTGGCGATGGATGTGCCGGATCGGGCATCGGCCCTGGCCATGCGGGATCGTATCGGGGATGCGGCGGGCTGGCTGAAGGTGGGTCTGAGGCTGTTTGTTGCCGAGGGGCCGGAGCTGGTGCGGGCATTGAAGGCGACGCACCGGGTGTTTCTCGATCTGAAGTTTCACGATATCCCGAACACCGTGGCGCAGGCGGTGGAGAGCGCGGGGCGGTTGGGCGTGGACATGCTCAACGTGCATGCGGCGGGTGGCCGGACGATGATGCAGGCCGCGGCGGAGGCCGCGCGCGGCTTTCCGGACATGCGACTGATTGCGGTCACGGTATTGACCAGCAGCAGCATGTCGCCGGATGAGGCGCGCCGCGAGGTGGTGCGCCGGGCGGAGATGGCGCGCGAGGCGGGGCTGGATGGCGTGGTGTGCAGCGTGCGCGAAGCGGCAGCCGTCAAGCAGGCCTGCGGCCCGGATTGGTTGACCGTGACGCCGGGCATTCGCTGGGGCAGGCAGAGTGCGGACGATCAACGGCGGATCGCCGATCCGGCCACGGCCGTGCAGGAAGGCGCAGATTTTCTGGTGGTGGGACGGCCTGTTTTGCATGCCGAAGATCCACGCGCCGCGGTGCGTGAGGCGTTGACCATGATGGAGGATGCCGCGTGAGGGAGGTGGTGATGCTCTACGAGTCCGCATTGGCGCCATGGGCCTGCCGGTCGGTGGCTTCGCGCGGGCGCAGGTATCCGGAGCCGGATTCGCCGACGCGAAACATGTTCCAGCGGGATCGCGACCGCATCATCCATTCCACGGCATTCCGACGATTGGAGTACAAGACCCAAGTGTTCGTCAATCACGAAGGGGATCATTATCGCACGCGGCTGACGCATTCCATCGAGGTGGCGCAGATCGCACGTTCCATTTGCCGCACCTTGCGCCTGCATGAGGATCTGGGCGAAGCCGTGGCTTTGGCACATGATTTGGGGCACACGCCGTTCGGGCATTCGGGGCAGGATGCGCTGGATGCGGCGATGAAGCCGTATGGCGGCTTCGAGCACAATCGTCAGTCGCTGCGCGTGATCGAGAAGCTGGAACGGCGCTATGCCGCCTTTCCGGGGCTGAATTTGAGCTTTGAAACGCGCGAAGGCATTGTCAAGCACACCTCGCCACACGACACGCCACGCAATGCCGATCTGGCCGAATACCGGTTGGACGAGCAGGCGTCGCTGGAGGCGCAGGTGGCGAATCTGGCCGATGAAATCGCCTACAACAATCACGATGTGGACGACGGTTTCCGCGCCGGGATTCTGGATATTGAGTCGCTGAACGGTGTGCGGCTCTTTGCGATGCATTACGACCAAGCGATGCGGGCACATCCGGAGATGGATGCGGCGCTCGCGGTGCATGAAACCGTGCGACGGATGATCAATTTCCTGATCGTGGATGTGGTGGAGGAAACGACGCGGCGCATTCGCGAGGCCGGCGTGGAAAGTCTGGACGACGTGCGCCGGGCCGGGCGGGCGCTGGTCGGCTTTTCGCGCGAGGTGCGCCGGATGAACGCGGAGCTGAAGCGGTTTCTGTATCGGCGCATGTATCGCCACTATCGCGTGGTGCGGATGGCCGGAAAGGCGCAGCGGGTGGTGCGGGAGCTGTTCTCCGCCTACATGGACGATCCGGGCATGCTTCCGCCCGGTGTGGCGGCGCGGGTCGGCGTGGGGGGTGACGACGCCTTGCGCGCCCGCGCCATTGCCGACTACATCGCCGGCATGACCGATCGCTATGCGCTGGACGAATATCGCCGCCTGTTCGACGTGCACGCCCGCTCCTGAACCCGGCGGCGCGCCGTAACGGCGGCGGGTGTCAGGCGGCCGGCTCCTTGATGAAGAACTCCATTTTGGTGTCGCCGATCTCGATAATGTCGCCGTCCTTCAATGTGCGCGGCTCTTCGCTCACGGCCTCGCCGTTGACCTTGGGCTTGGCCAGCCCTTCCAGGTGCGTGATGTGGTAGCCGGTCGGACGGCGGGTGATGACGGCGGCCTGCTTGCCCACGGTGAAGCCCTTGACCCTGATCTTGCAGTTGTCGCCCTTGCCGATGCTGGTGAGCGAGGCGCTCAGGTCGTAGCTTTTGCCCACCAAGGATCCGGAGATGATCTGCACCGCGGCCAAGGGCATGGCCGGAGCTTTGCTCTCGCCGCCCGGCATCATCGCGGCCCGAGCCTGCGGCGTGATGATCATGGTCTTGTCCGGATCAGGTTCCGGCTCCTGCGCGGGGGCTGGTCTGGCGGCTTCCTCGATGTGGACGAAGGTCAGCGTGTGCTTGCCGATCAGCACCTGGTCGCCGTGCTGAAGCACGTGCTTGGTGATGCGCTTGTTGTTGACGAAGGTGCCGTTGGTGCTGCCCAGATCTTCGAGAATGGCCTTGCCACCGATCATCAGCACGCGCGCATGACGTCCGGACACCGCCAGATTGTCGATGTGGATATCGTTTTCCGGCTTGCGTCCGATGGTGGTTTCTTCCTGGTTCAGGTCATGTTCGGAAATGACCGAATCCTTGAATTTCAGGATGAGTTTACAAGCCATGTCGTTCCTCCGTCTTTCCCGTCATCGCCGTTCATCCCCGCCGAAACAAGCGCGACAGGATGCCCCGTTTGCGATGATAGCTTTTGTTGACCCGGATGAGTATCACCGAGATGTTGTCCGGCCCGCCGGCATCGTTGGCCAGTTGGATCAGTTGGGATGCGATCTTGCGCAAATCGTCGGGATGCTGGGTCATGGTCAGGCGAATCGCCTCGTCGGGCACGACATCCGTCAGGCCGTCCGAGCACATCAGATACAAATCGCCCGGTTGGGTGATGTCTTCCACCACGTCGGGCTCCACATCCGGTTCCACGCCCAGCGCCCGCGTGACCAGATTCTTGATGGCGGAGTTCCGGGCGTCATCGGCGGTGAGCAGGCCGCGACGCACTTGCTCCTGGATCAGCGAATGATCTTCGGTGACATGGGAGAGCACGTCGCCGCGCAGGCGATACATCCGCGAATCGCCAACATTGGCCGCGGTCAGCCGGTCGCCGTAGAAGATGGCGGTGACCACCGTGGTGCCCATGCCCATGCACTCCGGACGCTGCTGGGCGGTTTCATGGATGGCGGCGTTGCCCATGGTGACGGCATGGCGCGCGAGCATTGATTCACGTGTGAATCCGGTTTCCGGGTCCAGCTCGGCTTCCGGGATGCGGGCGAGGTGCTCCTTGAGATAGCGGGTGATGATGTCCACAGCCATTGAACTGGCCACCTCGCCGGCGTTGTGCCCGCCCATGCCGTCGGCCAGCACGGCGAAACCGTGATCGGGAGTGATGCCGACACAGTCTTCGTTGTGATCGCGCTTGACGCCCACGTCGGTCATCGCATGCATTTCCAGCGCCGCGCTCATGCCTTTCCTCCTCCGGCGGGGAATGTCTTCAGGCAGCCGATGATGGCGCGCACGACCTCCCCGCCCGTGGCGAACCGCGCATCGGCGTCCTTGGCCAGCAATTTGTCGATCAGGCGCGCCACTTCCTCGGGCAGTTCCTTGCGGTGTTCGCGGATGTCGGGGTGGGGTTCGTTGGCGATCTGGAACATCAGCGTGGCCATCGAATCGCCCCGGAACGGCCGCACACCGGTCAGAAGCTCATAGAGCATCGCGCCCAGCGAAAACAAATCGGAGCGTCCGTCCACATGCTTGCCCGACAGCTGCTCCGGCGACATGTAGGACGGGGTGCCCAGCACCACGCCGGTTTTGGTTTTGCTTGAGGCCGTGATACGGGCGATGCCGAAATCGGTGACCTTCACGGTCTTGTCCTTGAGCAGCATGATGTTGGCTGGTTTGATGTCGCGGTGCACCACGCCGTGCGCATGGGCGTAGTGCAGTGCCTCGGCCACCTTGCCGCATATCTTGAGCGCCGCCACCGGCGGCATCAACTTGCCCGGTTTGGTGAAGGGTGACAGATCGGTGCCCGAGAGCAGTTCCATCGCGATGTAGGCCAGATCGTGCTCCTCGCCGGCGTCGTAGATGGTGACGATGTTCGGGTGGTTCAGGCGACCGGCGGTTTCGGCCTCGCGGAAGAAGCGTTCCTTGACCTCCTGAAGCTCATCGGCCTCGAATTCCTGCGACAGCGCCATGGTTTTGATGGCCACGTCGCGGTTGATTTTTGGATCGCGGCCGAGATAGACGGTGCCCATCGCGCCCTTGCCCAGCTCCTTGACGATTTCGTAGCGCCCCAGTGTAGGCCTGGCCCCGCCGGTGATGAGCAGGGCCGAAATGCCGCCGCCGGTGGTGCTGGAGCCGAAAATCATCGTGTCGCCCGCGTTTTTCGCTCGCTCAAGCCGGGCCTGCACGTCCTTGTAGTCCGGATCGTGCTCGATCATGTATTCGTACACGGCCGTGGCCTTGTTGAACTGGCGCTTGCGCTCGAAATCGAGCGCCAGATTGTAGAGTACGGCCAGCATGTCCTCGTTGATCGGGCATTTGCGAAACTTGTCGAACGCCATGTCCAGCATGCCCTGGCTCTGGAACGAAAGGCCCAGCATCTTGTTGGTTTCGGCCGAGTCCACCTTGGCCCGCTGGCGTTCGTCCTCGGCCGCGAAATAGCGTTTCGTGGTCAGTATCAGGTGACCGAGCAGCAGCAGTGTGGCTGCGGTCATGGTCTGGATCCACAATGCGCTGCTGGTGAGCAGCACGAACTCCGTGCCGGTCAGCGCGGCCAGCAGCAGCAACGACAGGAGCGCCGCCAATCCCGGGCCGATGCGCGGCAAGACCAGCGCCAGATACAGACCGATCCATGCCAGAAAACCGAGCTCCGCCCATGCCGACCATGCGGGACGCTTGAAGAAGTGCCCATGCAGGATGCTGTTCAGGACATGCGCCTGCAACTCGACGCCAGGCATGCTGTCGCTTGCCGGTGTGGCGAACCGTTCGCCGATGCCGGCGGCCGTCGCGCCGATCAGCACGATCTTGTCTTTGAAGGCGTTCGCCGCGATTTTGCCTGCATAGACGTCGTAAAAGGAGTATTCGCGGAAAGCCGGGCGGTTGGCGGCGGCATAGAAGGCCGGATAGAGGCGCATGGAAGCGTCTGTCGCCAGATCAATGGGCCCCAGGGTGACGCTTTCACCCGCTGTCACCATCAGGTCGCCGGGGGCCAGGTTGAGCGCCTTGGCCGCCAGCATCAGCGACATCGAGGGATACAGACT
>CAYVBG010000105.1:0-6352 GCA_964449205.1 uncultured Zetaproteobacteria bacterium
AAATCGGTCTTCGGCAGGAAGATGGTGGAACGGTAATCGAACGAATCGGACAAGGCGTTTCTCCCGGAAAGCGTCAGTGCATGGATTTGAGGGGCGCAATCATAGGGAAGCCGCGCTCCTTTGTCCTGATTCGTCCCGGCGTTGCGGGGTCAGGACAGGATGCGGCGCGCTTCGTCGCAGTCTTTGGCGATCTGGCGCGCCAGATCATCGGGGCCGGTGAACACCCGATCCTCGCGAATGCGGCGGACGAATTCGACGCGCAGCCGGCGTTTGTAGAGATCGGGATTGGCGTCCAGCACATGGGTTTCCAGCATCAGGGTGCGGCCGGAGAAGGTGGGGCGATAGCCGAAATACGCAGCCGCCGGATGACGCTGGCCGTCGTAGTCCGCCCAGACGGCGTAGATGCCGATGGGCGGGTGTGCGAGCTTGCGCACGTTCAGGTTGGCGGTGGGAAAGCCGAGCTTGCGTCCGCGCGCATCGCCCTTGCCCACATGGCCGGAAATGGCATAGGGGCGGCCCAGCAATTCCGCCGCCAGGTCGAAATCGGCGGCTTCGATGGCCGATCGGATGCGGCTGGAAGACACCACCGCGCCATGCATCTCGAACGCCTCGGCCACCGTCACCGTGAATCCCAGTTCCTCGCCCAGATCGCGCAGCAGGTCGGCGTCGCCCTCCCGGCCATGGCCAAACGCGAAATCGTAGCCCGCGTGAATATGGCGGAAGCGAAGCGATTCGTGCAATCGGCGCACAAACGCCTCGGCCGGCCAGGAGGCCATCTCCTTGTTGAAATGCAACAGGATTGTTGCATCCATCCCGGCTTCGGCCAGGCCGGCCAGGCGCTCGTGCAAATGGCACAGGCGGCGCGGTTCCTCGGCCGGATACAGCACCGCGCGCGGATGCGGCTCGAAGGTGACGGCGATGGCCGGCCCGCTCACGCTCAGGGCGTGGCCCCGTGTTTCGGCCAGCACCTGCCGGTGCCCCATGTGGACGCCGTCGAAATTGCCGATGGTGATGGCGCCGCCGTGCAGCTCCCCGGCGCGGGCCGCGCCTGCCCATGTGCGCAAGATCTTCATGCGCCAAGCCTGCCAGATTGCCGGCCCGGCGGGAAATCCGCCCGCGCGGGGCGGACAGGCGTGCGTTCGCGCCGGGGTCAGCGCATGCGTTCGAGAATGCGGAACGTGCAGGGCCAGGGGTTGCGGTCGTCCCTGGCATGATATTCGCGGTGTATCTCGCGCCACGCTCTGGCATCCCATTCGGGAAAGCATGTGTCTCCTTCGAACACGCCATGCACGGTGGTGATGTAGGCACGCACCGCGCGCGGCAGGGCCAACCGGTAGATCTGCGCACCGCCCATCACCATCAATTCCTCCGCATCGCCGGCCAGTTGCACGGCTTCGTCCAGCGAATGCGCGACCAGACAGCCGGGCATGTTGCCGCCGTTTCGTGTCAATACGATGTTCACGCGCCCCGCGAGCGGACGACCGATGGATTCGAAGGTTTTGCGACCCATCAATACGGGCTTGCCCAGCGTGTGCCGCCGGAACCACGCCATGTCGGCCGGCAATGTCCATGGCAGGCGACCGTTTGCGCCGATCAGGCCTCGTTCATCCTGTGCCCAGATCAGCGCGAGCGTCATGGGGGTCGGAAATGCCCGGACGCCTGCTCAGCGTCTGCCGAACAGGCGCTTGATGCGATCAAGCAGTCCCGGTTTGGTCGTTTTGCCTTGTTTCCGGGCCAGATATTCTGGATAGAGGTGTTTTTCCTCGGTTTCAATGCGATGGGCCAGCCGGGTGGAAAGCTCCGCCAGATCCATCAGGAACTCATAGTCGTTGTCCCATCCGCCCTCATAGCGGACGAAGAACGCTTCAACGGCACCAGACACCTTTCGCATGTCTTCATCAAACAGCTCCAGCATCTGACGAAGCTCGGGATCCCGTTTGGCCTGTTCGCGCAGAAACGGATACAGCCTCGCATCTTCCAGCTCCAGATGCTCGGTGAGCTTGCGGCGTGCCGCCAGCAGCAGCTTGACTTGCTCTTCGCGATCCGGTCGTTGCTGAAACATGGCCAGCATGCTTTTCAGGGCGGCGTGCTGACCTTTGAGCTCTTCCACCAGATGCGGCATCGCTCGTCCCTCCCTTGCGGTTTTCCTGTCACGACAAATGGAAAGCATAGCGGTTCCCGGCGCGGAATGGCAAGAACCCGCCATCCGGAAACGGGGGAGTCAGTAGAGGGAGCGGTCGTCCGGATCGGGTGGCAGGAAGCCTTCCACCCGTTCCACGCCGGTGTCCATGCCGCCGTCGGCGCGCAGGCGCAGCCAGCGGTAACCGGGGCCGCTTTCATCCAGTGCGAATTCATCCTGCTTCGGTCTGAACTGCACGCAGGTTGAGGGCGTGCCCAGCAGCCGGACACTGTCGTGCATGTCATCAAACGCCTGATGCACATGGCCGAACAGCACGCCGCGCACCGTTCCCGCATTGTGAACGATGCGCCAGAAATCGTCCGCGTCCTCCAGCATCATCGCATCCATCCATGCGCTGCCGACCGGCGCGGGATGATGATGCAGCGCGAGAAGCGCGTGATCGGCTTCTGTTTCGGCCAGCAGACGGTCGAGACGCTCCAGCTCCGCTTGGCCCAGCCGTCCGGCCGGCGCCCGCCCGGGATCGTGGGAGTCAAGCGGAACGATCAACCAGTTTCCCAGGCGCATCTCCGATTGCTCCAGCGGCGGCATGCCCAGCGCGGGCAGCAGCGTGCGCTTCAGCGCGCCCAGGTTGCAATGGTTGCCGGGCGTGACGCGCGTGGTCTCGCACCAGCCGGTGATTTCATCGGCCAGCAGACGATAGGTGGGAGCCAGTTCGTCCTGCGCCAGATCGCCGCCGAGAATCAGCGCCTCCGGCCGGGGGTGGCGTTGCCAGGCCAGCGATTTGACGGCCCGGAAGCTGGCCAGCGTGGGCACGCCCTTGAGCATGCGCTCGCGATCCTGAAACAGGTGCATGTCTGTCAGATGAACGATCAGCGGCATGAGCGGAAGGTTTTCGGCAGAGGATGAATGCAGGGTGAAATCAGTCCAGCATCAGCACCAGAAACTTGAGATAGCGTGTCTCCGGCATGGCCGGCAGCCAGGGATGATCCGCACCCGCGCAGCCGACATGCACGATGATGCCGGAACGACCGGCCTCGCGCAGGCCATGCAGACATGCCTTGCGGAACTCGTCCTCGCTCACCAGTCCGGAACAGGAGGCGAGCGCCAGCATGCCGCCCGGCGCGGTGACACCTGCCGCCAGCCGGGCCAGTTTTCGGTAACCGCGCAGACCTTGCTGCCGGCGCGCGCGGGATTTGACGAAGGCGGGCGGGTCGCAGACGACGGTATCAAATCGCGCATTGTCCGCCACGGCGGCCTGAAGCCAATGCATCACATCGGCGCGAATACCTTGCCATCGTTCCGCAAATCCGTTTTGCTCCATGTTGAGGCGGGCAAAGTCGAGTGCCGGAGCGGAGGCGTCCACGCTGGTGACGGACGCCGCGCCGCCGCGCAAGGCTTGGGCGGCGAATGCCCCGACGTATGCGAACAAATCCAGCACCCGCCGATCCGCGCAATGCGCGCCGATCCAGCGGCGATTGGGGCGTTGATCGTAGAAGTAGCCGGTTTTCTGGCCTTCCAGCGCATGGCAGCGCATCGGCAGGCCGCATTCATGGGCCGTGACCACGCCGTCGCCCTTGCCCCGGACGTGGCGTGTCCGGGCATCCAGCCCCTCCAGTCGGCGGGCGCCGGCGCGGTTGTTGATGTAGATATTGACAGGCGACAGCAGAGCATGGACGGCTTGGATGATGTCGTCCAGCGCGCGGTCCATGCCGGCGGTGTGCGCCTGAATCACGACATCGCCGCCGAAGCGGTCGATGACGAGGCCCGGCAGCCGGTCGCCGTCGCCATGCACCAGCCGATAATGAGGCGTATCGAACAGCTGTTCGCGGCGCGACAACGCGGTTTCCAGGCGTATCTTCCACCAACGGGGGGTGAGGCGATTGAGCGGCTTGCGTGAAAGCATGCGTCCGACGATTCTGCTGTCGGGGTTGGCGTGGGCCGTGCCGATGACATGGCCGGAGGCGTCCAGTACGCGCGCCAGCGCGCCGGGCCCGTCCACGTTCAGATGCGCGACCTCGTCGGCGTAGATCCACAGGTGTCCGGCTTTCAATCGCCGTTCCTCGCCGCGTTTCAGCCTGATGACGCCATTCATGTCGTTTCCCGAAGCATGGCGGGAACTCTACACGGCGGGGATTCCGGCGTCGCGGTTGGCGGGCCGCCAGCGCGACGACGCCTCGCACGCCAGGCGAAGGTTGCGCGGCGGCGCGCTACCGCCTCAGCCGCACTTGGAATCGCCGCATTCGAGGCAGGTGTTGCAATTGTCGAGCCGGACGACGGCCATCGCGCCGCATTTGTCGCACTGCATGCCCTTGTTCACGGCGTCCTCGCCGAGCCGCTCCTTCGCCTCGCGGCGCTTGGCCTCCAGCTCGGGCGTGGAGAGCTGGCCTTCCATCATGCCGATGGCGACCAGATGCTGCTGGATCACCTCGCCGATTTCGGCGACGATGGACGGCATGTATTTGCCGCCCTTTTTGTAGTAGCCGCCACGGGGGTCGAACACGGCCTTCAGCTCCTCGACCAGGAAGGTGACATCGCCGCCCTTGCGGAAGATGGCCGAAATCACCCGCGTGAGCGCGACGATCCACATGAAATGCTCCATGTTCTTGGAGTTGATGAAGATCTCGAAGGGCCGGCGGTGCTCGTCCGGCTGGCCCTTGTGGATGACCACATCGTTGATCGTGATATACATTGCATGGTCGGACATCGGGGTTTTGATCTTGTAGGTCATGCCTTCGAGGATGTCGTCCCGCTCCAGCAGCGGCGCGATGTGCGCGACATTGGTCTCCGCCGTGTCTTGCGCGGCCTGATCCTCCGGCTTGACGACCTCGTAGCCGACGATTTTCTTCTCAATCCTGGCAGCCATGGCAGCCTCCTCGTGCGCGCAGGATGTGCATGATCCTGCGCTGGATTTCAGATGTTTCGCCCGATTTCGCCGACGGGCGGCGGCGATGCTTCCGGTTGGACGCGGCGCGCAGCCAGGCGTCCATCGGCGGCATCACCCAAAGGTTGATCGGCGGGGTGCGGAAATCCGCCCAGTCCACGCGCAGCATCAGAACTTGCCGTAGTAGCCTTCTTTCAGGGCGTCGAACAGGTTGGCGGCGGTGTGGGTTTCGCCGTCGTACTCGACCTCCTCGTTGCCCTTGAGTTCGACCACCGTGCCGTCCTCCAGCGTGAAGCGGTAGGTGGTGTTGGCCAGGTCTTCCTCCTTGACCAGCACGCCCTGGAATGCCTCCGGGTTGAAGCGGAAGGTCGTGCAGCCCTTCAGCCCCTTGTCGTAGGCGTAGAGGTAGATGTCCTTGAAATCCTCATACGGAAAATCTGTCGGGACATTCGCCGTCTTGGAGATCGAGGAATCCACCCATTTCTGCGCCGCGGCCTGAATGTCCACATGCTGCTTGGGCGTGACCTCGTCGGCGCTGATGAAGTAGTCCGGCAGCTTGCCCGGCATGGCCTCGGGATCCACCAGCTCGCGATAGGCCAGCAGCTCGAACGACCACACATCCACTTTTTCCTTCGTCTTCCTGCCTTCGCGGATCACATTGCGCGCGTAGTGGTGCGCGAAGCTCGGCTCGATGCCGTTGGAGGCATTGTTCGCCAGCGACAGCGAGATCGTGCCGGTTGGCGCAATGGACGAATGATGCGTGAAGCGACAGCCGGTTTGCTCCAGTTCCTTCCACAGCGATGCATCTTCGGGATTGCCGCTGGTCGCGAACTGTTGCAGATAGCGCGAGTAGCGCGCCCACAGGATGCGCCCTTTCACGCGATCGCCCACCCGGATGCCGTCGGCGGCCATTTCCGGGCGCTTGGCCATCATCTCCGGCGTGACCTCAAATTCCTCTTCCAGAATCGGCGCGGGGCCTTTTTCCCGCGCCAGTTCCAGACCGGTTTCGTAGCCGGTGCGGGCGATCTCGTAGGCCACGCGCTCGGTGAAGGCCAGCGATTCGGGCGATCCGTAGGGCGTGCGCAGCATGGTCAGCGTGCTGCCCAGCCCCAGAAAGCCCATGCCATGCCGGCGCTTGCGCATGATTTCGCGGCGCTGGTTTTCCAGCGGCAGGCCGTTGATCTCGACCACATTGTCCAGCATGCGCGTGAACACGCGCACCACCTCGCGGAACTGATCCCAGTCGAAACGGGCCTCGTCGGTGAAGGGCTTGCTGACGAACTTGGTGAGGTTCACGCTGCCCAGCAGGCAGGCGCCGTAGGGCGGCAGGG
>CAYVBG010000106.1:0-6350 GCA_964449205.1 uncultured Zetaproteobacteria bacterium
GAGCGGTGTGCTCAAGGAAGTGCGACGGAAGGAAGGTGAGGTCGTGCAGGCCGGCGAGGTGATTGGCCTGATCGAAGAACGGGAAGTGGAGCAGGCGATGCCGTCCGACAAGACGGAGAAGACTGGAGCGACAGGCGGAGAGGCGCCTGTGGAAGAGCCACGGGATGCCGGCAAGGCGAAGGCGAAGCCCGCGCAGGCGGAACCGGCAGCGGAGAAATCTGCGGCGGATGAGCCTGCTGCCGGGAAACCCGCGGTGGATGCGCCTGACTCCGCGCCCGCCGAGTTCGAGCCGCGTGTCGTGGCGGAACACGCGCCTGTTGTCGCCGGGCGCGAGCGGCGCGTGCCGATGAGCACGTTGCGCAAGACCATTGCGCGGCGGCTGAAGGAGGCGCAAAACACGGCGGCGATTCTCACCACCTTCAACGAGGTGAACATGCAGCCGGTGATGGATCTGCGCGCCCGTTATCGGGAGGCGTTCCGCGCCCGCCACGGCGTGGATTTGGGGCTGATGTCTTTCTTTGTGAAGGCGTGCGTGGATGCGTTGAAGGCGTTTCCGGTCATCAATGCCTGCGTGGAGGGCGAGGACATCGTCTATCGCGACTATTACGACATCGGTATTGCCGTGTCCACCGATCGCGGACTGGTGGTGCCGGTATTGCGCGACGCGGGTGCAATGAGCATGGCGCTGATCGAGGCGTCCATCGCCGACTTCGCCCGCCGGGCGCGCGAGGGAGCGCTGTTGCCGGACGATCTGAAGGGCGGCACGTTTTCCATCACCAATGGCGGCGTCTTTGGCTCGCTGTTGTCCACGCCGATCCTGAATCCGCCGCAGAGCGCGATTCTGGGCATGCACGCCATCCAGAAGCGACCGGTCGCCGAGGGCGATCGGGTGGTCGTTCGTCCGATGATGTATGTCGCGCTGTCCTACGATCACCGCATCATCGACGGCCGCGAGGCGGTGCGGTTTCTGGTCGCGGTCAAGGAGGCGCTGGAGTATCCGGGCCGGATGCTGCTGGATCTCTGACCGGGTTTCGCCGGCTCCGCCACAGGGGCGGCGTCTTATCGGGCATGCTCCCGCCAAGCCTTGAGCGCGATCAGCACGATGGGCGCCAGGTGGTAGCACAGGTCGAAGATGTCCAGCGGGCGCTTGAGGGTTCCCTCGCGCAACATGCGGAATTTTTCCACCAGATGCGGTTCGGGGTGAAACGGCGCCAGCGCCAGAAACACCGCCAGAATCAGCAGCATCGGCCAAGACAAGTGGTCGAGCCAGGTCATGGTTGTTCCTCCTTGTCATGTCGTGATTCCTCGAACTGGCGCATCGCGTCCAGCCCGACGGCCATGGCCAGCGCCATCAACCCGGCGGCGGTGGCGTGAAAGCCGCGAACGTCTGTCCAGTGGCACAGCAGCAGCCAGCCGACGAACACCGGCGCCAGTATCAGGAATCGCCGGAAGAATCCCCTGTTCGAAACGGCCGCCATGAGGCCGGCCGCGATGCGGGTGAACCACGGCGCCCGCTGGCGGTAGCCCTGGAAACCGGCGGCCAGCAGCAGCGCCAGTCCGCCCATGTCGAGCGCCAGTCTCATGCGTTGTTTTCCCGGCGGATCAGCGGGAAGGCCAGCTCGAAACGGCCGTGATGGTGTGGCACGAGATCGGGCGCTTCTTCCGGCCATTGCCATGCCGGTTCGGGGAAGAGTCCGCGCATCTGGAGGATGTCGCAATGAAACGGCGGTCCGCCCTCCATGCCGGTCTGCATGAACAGCGCATACAGCATGCCGCCGCTTTTGAGCCAATGGGCGAGCCTTCGGGCATATGTCTTGCGCCGGTCGGGAGGAATGGCGCACAGGCATGTCTGTTCGTAGATGGCGTCGAACGGTTTGTCGGGAGCAAAATCGAAGATGTCGGCCTCGATGACACGAGCCTCCAGCCCGCGGCGCGCCAGCGCAGCCTGCAGGCTTGCGATGGCTGAGGGCGCGATGTCCACCGCACTCACCCGGAAGCCGCGCGCCGCCAGCGCCACGACCTCGTGCCCTCGGCCGCAGCCGGGAATCAGCACCCGACAGGGCTCCACCCGTGTCAGGAAATCCGCCAGCGCGGGGCTGGCCGCGCCGCGATCCCATCCGGTGTCGCCGCGCCGGTAGCGCTGCTCCCACTGCTCCCGGACGTCGTTCATTTGCCGCAAACAACGGAGGCGGCCCTGGCCGCCTCCATCGCATCGCCTGCCCGCGTCCGCATCAGTTCTTCAGGCGTGTCAGGCCCAGCTTGGCCATGATGGCCTTCTCGTAGAACGGCTCGGACGTGCCCTTCTTCATCTTGCGGATGAAGTATTTTTCGAAGCCCACCTTGGCCAGATGCACCCAGCGCCCGTGCTTGGCCCAGGCCACGTTGCGCGGCGGAATCTGCGGATCGGCCACGAACGCGATGCCGGTGTCGCCCATGTCGGCCAGACACACGGCGGCCCAGGTGCCAACCTTCTCCGGCGCTTCGCCCTTCAGGTCGTGAATGATGTTGTGCACCGCCGCCGTGGTCATGGACTCGATCATGAAGCCCGTTTTCGGCGTGCCCACCGGCAGGGGCGTG
This sequence comes from uncultured Zetaproteobacteria bacterium, assembly GCA_964449205.1. Lineage (GTDB taxonomy): Bacteria > Pseudomonadota > Zetaproteobacteria > Mariprofundales > Mariprofundaceae > JALVTX01. Next base: position 2,578 of record CAYVBG010000106.1, read on the forward strand.
GCTTCGACCGGCGGGATGGCGACGATCACGCCCGTGCCATACACATTCGGGTAGGCCGGGTTTTGCTGGTACTCGTTGATGACCACGAATCCCATCGGATTGGTCAGCTTCTCGACGCCCGCAATGGCGTTCACGCCCCGGAAGGCCGGCATCAGCATCGAGAAATTGAACGGCAGTTCCCCCGAAGCAATGGTTTCGCCGTTGCGATCCACCTCTTCGTAATGCACCTTGTCCGGTTCGATCTTCGTCGTCTTGCAGTTGGTGATGAACTTGATGTCGCGCTTGCGGAACTCGGATTCGAGCAGCAGCTTGGAGTCCTCCACGCCGCCCAGGCCCAAGTGACCGATATACGGCTCGGGCGTGATGAAGGTCATTGGCACCTTGTCGCGAATGCGGCGTTTGCGCAGCTCGGTGTCCACAATCATCGCGAACTCGTAGGCCGGCCCGTAGCAGGATACGCCCTGTACCGCGCCAATCACGATGGGGCCGGGGTTCTTGCAGAACGCCTCGAACTTCTCCAGCGCCTTCTCGGCGTGATCCACATGACAGATGGATTGCGTGTATTTGTCGGGCCCTTGTCCCTCCACCAGCTCGAAGGCCAGCCGCGGGCCGGTGGCGATGATCAGGAAGTCGTAATTCAGCGTGTCGCCGTTGGCCAGTTCCAGCTTGTTGTCCTCCGGCACGACCTTTTCCACGCCATGCGGGATGAAGTGGATGCCTTTCTTCTTCAGGTAGGGCTCGCAGGGAAAGGTGATGTCCTCGCGGCGGCGCCAGCCGACCGCCACCCAAGGGTTCGACGGCGTGAAGTGGAAATAGTCCACGTTCGAGACCACCGTCACCTCATGCTTGCCTCCCAGCTTGTTCAGGGCTTCCTTCATTTCGTAAGCGGCCGGCATGCCCCCGATGCCCGCGCCCATGATGACCACATGCGCCATGTCATGTCCTCCATATTCGGGGAGGTTTCCCCCTTTGTCGTATTGGCGGGCGATTGGCCCGCGTCGCGTTCGCCAACGCAAAGGCCGGACGTCCGGGGGACGTCCGGCCCGGGTGTGTTATTGCCTGTGCGCCGGGCAGGTGTTGATGCCCAGGATGGAATACAGCGGGCATACGCCCACCAGACCCGTGACCAGCGGCACGACGCCGATCCATCCCCACGGGGTTTGCGGGCCGACGAACACGATGCTGATCAGCGCGATGCCGACCAGCACGCGCAGAATCCGGTCGATGGTTCCTTCGTTGGTTTTCATGGCCTGCCCCCTTTATTGGATAAGCGCATTCTAATATGCATGGATGCTGCTGTCTGTGATGTTGTCACACAGCGAGGCCAGGCCATCGCGGTCCACAATCTCGATGCGCCCCCGTCCGAGCCGGACCTGACCGTTGCGCTCAAAACTCTTCAAGACGCGGCTGACAACCTCGCGCGCGGTGCCAAGTTCGCTGGCCAGTTCCTGGTGGGTGATGCTGAGTGCGCCGCCGCCTTCGCGGCGCAGCAGCAGTCTCGCCAGCCGAGCATCCATGCGGCCGAAGGCGACCTCCTCGATCAGCGCCATCAAATCGGCGATGCGTCGCCCGATGGCGCGCATCACGAAGCGGCGGAAGCCCCCGGATTCGGCCATCGCCGTTTCGAAGGTTTCCGATGGCAGCACGATGAGCTCGGCCGCTGTTTCAGCCACGCCTTCCGCCGGATAATCCAGTCCGCCCAACAGGCAGGTGGTGGTGAGCATGCAACTCTGGCAGTCCTCGACCCGATACAGCACGATCTCGCGCCCTTCCGGGTCCACCTTGCGCACCAGCACGCTGCCTTGGGCGACCAGCACCCATGCCTTGCAGGGACTGCCATCGCGAAACAGCACATAACCCGGCGTCACGCGCATGATTTGCGCCGATTGCGCCGTGCGTCGCCAGGCCGGGTCGCGAATGGCCGCCAGCGCCGGAAAGCGCGCCAGCCAGCCGGGCGCGCGTTCGCTCATCGGGCGATGGCCGCCAGCGCCTGCTCGAACAGCGGCCGGGCCTGGGCGGCCAGTTCCGCCAGTTCCGGTTTGTCCACAACGCCGAGCATTGCATCCGGATTGACGATGGAGACCCGGGTCTTGCCGTCGTCCGTGGCGCGAATGACAACATTGCAGGGCAGCATCAGGCCGATTTCCGGCGCAATCTCCAGCGCGCGATGCGCAAGCCGGGGGTTGCATGCGCCCAGAATCACATAAGGCGGGCGCTGCACGTCGATTTTCTCCTTCAGCGTGGCCGCCACGTCGATGCGGGTCAGGATGCCGAAGCCGACGTCCTTCAGCGCCGCGGTGATGGCGGCTTCCGCCGCCTCCATGTCGCCATCGTATGTAACGCTCATTCCCAACTCCGGATTCATGATGCACCTCCTGTTTCGACGGGATAACCGGCCGCGATCCAGGCCATGGTGCCGCCGGACACATTGACCAGCCGGGTATGCCCGTGCGCCGCGGACAGGTATTTGAGTGCCTGCGCCGAGCGCGCGCCCAAGCGGCAGATCAGATACACATCCTGATCCTTCGGAATGTCACGGGCGCGTTCCGGCAATGTGTCCAGGCAGATCAGCCGCGCGCCCGGCACATGGGCTTCGGCGTATTCGGCCGGCGTGCGCACGTCGATCACGCAGCATTCCTGGCCGGCGCGTTCGGGCCAGAACGCCCGCAGCTCCTCGACAGTGATGTGTTTCATGGCTTGTCTCCTTTGCTCACGGGATAATGGGCGCGACGCCAGCCGCGCATGCTGGCCGGCATCACCTCGATGTTCGTAAAACCGTGTTCGGCCAGCAGCCTGCCCGCGCGCGCCGCGCGCACGCCGGCCTCGCAATAGACATACACCTGCCGGTCGCGGGGCACCTCGTCCAGGTGCGCGGCGAGCGCATCCACCGGAATATTCACCGCCCCCGGCACATGTCCGGCCGCGTATTCGGCCGGCGTGCGCACATCGAGAAACATGAACGGAATCGGCGAGTCGCTTCCCTGCGCCCAATGATCGTGGGCGTGTTGCAGCGTGGCGACCTCGTAACCGGCCGGCGCGCGTTCGCCCCCGCCGCAAGCCGGCGCATTCGCCGGCGCGCCCCAAGCCAGCAGCAACAGCCATGCGGCAATGGTTCGTTTCATCCTTGTCCTCCTGTTTGCAATATCACGGCCAAGCATTCAGCGCATCCCGCAGCATCAGCCCGCCCACGCCCACGAGCAGCAGGCTGAAGGCCTGTTGCAGCCGCCTGGCCGGCAGACGATGCAACAGCCAGCTTCCCGCCAGGCTGCCGGTCATGGCCAGCAATGCGATGGTGGCGAGCAGCTCTGGCCGGAGTGCGATTTCGCCCAGCCAGCCCGCGCCCGCCGCGGTCGCGTTGACGACGATCAGCACCAGCGAATGCGCCACCGCCGATTTGTAATCGGGAACGCCCAGCCAGATCAGGGCCGGAACCATCAGAAATCCGCCGCCCACGCCCAGCACGCCCGTCATCACGCCCAGCGCCATGCCGGTGGCCAGCGTGCGGGCGCATCGGCAGACCGGATGTCCGCCCGCGGCTTGCGGATGCGGCCGATGCATCCACCAGGCCACGAACCAGGTCAGCAGGCCGAACAAGGCGCTTTGCAGCGCCGCCGGCATGGCCAGCCCCAGCCGCGCGCCCAGCCATCCGCCGGCCAGCCCGCCAGCGGCGAACCAGGCCAGCAGCCGCCAGTTCAGTCGCCGCCATGCGCGTTGCCGCACCAGCGCCGCCAGACTCACCGTTGCGACGATCCACAGGCTGGAGGCCACGGCTT
>CAYVBG010000107.1:0-6149 GCA_964449205.1 uncultured Zetaproteobacteria bacterium
ATGGAATATGTGGATGCGCGTCTGGCGGTGGTGGGGCTGCGCGATGCGATACTGCCGCGAGGTGTCCGGCAGCGGGTGCAATGCCTTCACGATGTGGGCGATGCGCATCTGCGCGAGCTGTATCGGGGGGCGATCGCATTGTTGCAGCCCTCCACGGCGGAGGGGTTCGGCTATCCTCCATTGGAGGCCATGGCGTGCGGCACGCCGGCCGTGGTGTCCGATATCCCGGTGTTGCGCGAGACAACGGGAGGGGCGGCGCGAACCTGTCCGCCGGAGGATGCCGGGGCATGGGCGGCGGCGATGCGCGCGATGCTGAACTCCGAGGAACGACAGGCGTGGGCGGAGCGCGGGCTGGCATGGGCGGATCGATGGCGTGCGCCCGGCGGGTGGCGCGGCCATCTTGAGGACATGGCGCGGGTGATGGAGGGGCGCTGATGTGCGGCTTCGTGGCGGTGCTGGGCCGGCATGGCGAAGGAGAGCCCGAACGCATGGCCGCCGCCGTGGCCATGCGCGGCCCGGATGATCGCGGCGCATTCGATGATGGTGTGTTTGCGGCCGTTCACCACCGATTGTCGATCATCGGGCCGGATGCGCGCGGTCGGCAGCCGATGACGCTGCGGTATGTCACCGTTGTGTTCAATGGCTGCATCTACAATTATCGAACGCTCCGTCGCGAACTGGAAGCCGGGGGAGCGCGGTTTGTGTCCGACACCGACACCGAAGTGTTGCTGCATTTGTATCTTCGCGACGGTGAAACCATGTTCGAACAGCTGCGGGGCATGTTTGCCATCGTGCTGTGGGATGCGCGAAAGAAGCGCTTGCTGGCCGCCCGCGACCCGTTTGGTGAGAAGCCGTTGTTTGTGTGTTCGCAGGGTGGGCGCATCGGACTTGCGTCCACGTTGGCGGCGTTTGAGGCAGGGGATTGGGCGCTGACGCCGGATGTGCGCGCGGTGCATGATGTGTTGACGCGCATGCGGGTGGGCGCGCCGCGCACCATGTATCGCGAGGTGCGGCAATTGCCGCCGGGATGTGTGCTGGAAGCGACGCCGGCCGGAGACATGCGGCGCGGGCGGTTCTTCCGTCTGCCGGAAGCCGGAGAAATCGAGGCGCCTGCCGACATGGCGGAGGCCGAGCGCCGGTTGGCGGACATGCTGGACGAGGCGTTTGCGGCGCGCACGGTGGCGGATCGGCCGATGGGGGTGTTTCTTTCGGGAGGCGTGGATTCATCCCTGATTGCCGAATCGTTGGCGCGGCAGGCGTCCGCTCCGCCGCGCACCTTTTCGGTGAGGTTTGCCGATGGCGCGCCGGACTATGACGAGAGCGTTTGGGCTGCGCGGGTGGCCGCGCATGTCGGCAGCCGGCACGAAGTGCTGGAAGTGCGGGCCGGAGCGCACGAGGCATTGCATGCGCTGGCCCAGGCGTTTGACCAGCCGGTGACCAATTCCGCCGCGCTGCCCGCCTGGCTGATTGCACGCGCCGCCAAGCCGCATGTGGATGTGGCGCTCTCCGGCGTGGGCGGCGACGAGTTGTTTGGCGGTTATCCCCGCTATCTGGGCATGGCCTGGCATGCGCGGTTGCGGCGGCTGCCGGGTCGCCGCTTGATGGTCCGTTGCTTGCGCGCGCTGGGCGATGCCGGCGGCAGCCGCAATCTGCGCGGTCGGGTGAGGCGGTTTCTGGAGGGACTGGAATACGCGCCCCAAGAGGCCTATCTGAGCTGGACGGCGGCCTCGGATGCCGGGTGGACGGAGATGTTCACGCAGCCTGATCCGGCGGAGGCGGAGGTATCGTCGTGGCCGGATTGGGCGGCGGAGGAAGGCGGTCTGGCGGGGTTGCTGGCGCGTTATGGGCCGGTGAACGGCGCGATGGCTTGGGATCGGACGACCTATTTGCCGGATGACTTGCTGACGGTGGGCGACCGCATGAGCATGGCGCATGGGCTGGAGCTGCGCGCGCCATTTCTGGATGTGCGTTTGGCGGACTGGGCCTTGCTGTTGCCTGCCGGGTTCAAGGTGGCCGGCCCGCCGTGGCGCGAGGGGTTGAAGCTGCTGTTGCGCCGCCTGGCGCGCAAGCGTCTGCCGCCGGAGGTGGTGGACAGGCCCAAACAGGGTTTCATGGCGCCGGTCAAGCACTGGCTGCGCGGCCCGCTGGTCGGCGAGGTGCGGCGGCTGATGGACGGCGCGCCGCTGGGCGGGCTGTTGCGTGCGGAATTCGTGCAACGGGAATGGGCTCGCCACGAGCGCGGCGAGGATCGTTCCGACATGTTGTGGGGGGTGTTGCTGATGGATGCGTGGATGCGGCAGCGCGGCTGGAGGTTCTGAAGCGTGCGGGTGCTGGTGGTGGCGGATGTGTCCGCCGAGCGGTTGCTGGGGGGCGCAGAGCGCATGCTGATTCGTCATCTGCGAGCCTTGAGCGGTGTGCATGAGGTCACCGTGCTGACACGCCAGCCGGCGCCGGATGCGCCGCTGGAAGTGGCGCTGGATGGCGGGGTGCGGGAGTTCCGGTTGCCGTTTTCCGGCGACCGGGGCATGCGCGGATTGTGGGAATTGGTGCGGGGTGCGCGCCGCTGGTGGCGTGCCCGCCGGCGGGATTTCGACGTGGTGGTGGCCGAGGAGCCCTTTGTGATGTGGGCCTTGTGGCGCGCCGGCTGCCGGTTGCCTCGCTTGCAGGTGTGCTATGCGTTTGCGCATGAGGAATACGCCACCCGGCATGGGCTGGACTGGGGCTGGCGGCATCGGCTGGCGGGTGCGGCCATGGCCCGGCTGGAGGGGGAACTGTATGCGACGGCCAGGCGGTTGTTCGTGCTCAGCGATTACAGCCGGCGGCGATTGGCGCAACGCTACCCGGAGGTCGTTCGGCCGGTGGATGTGGCGCATGGCGGCGTCGATGTGCGCCCCCTGGCCAGCGAGGAAGAGCGCGAGGCCGCGCGGCGCGCCCTGGGATGGGAGGGGCCGGTGGTGGTGAGCCTGCGCAACCTGGTGCCGCGGCAGGGGCTGGACATGCTGGTGCAGGCGGCGGCGATGTTGCGTCACGACATGCCCGGGTTGCGCTGGTGCGTGATGGGCGATGGGCCGCTGCGCGAGGGCCTGGCGTGGTTGGCCCGGCAGTTGGGCGTGGGCGACATCGTTGAGTTCGCCGGTTTTCTTCCCGAGGAAGAGGTGAAGCGCCGTCTGGATGCGGCGGATGCGTTCATGTTGCCCACCCGCGCGCTGGAGGGGTTTGGCCTGGTGACGGTGGAAGCCAACGAACGCGGCCTGCCGGTGGTGGGTACGCCGGCCGGCGCGAATCCGGAGGTGGTGGGCGCCACGCCGGACAATATCGTGGCCAGCGCCATCGGCCCCGAAGCGCTGGCGGAGGCGACTTGCGCGTTGCTGGCCCGCAACGAGGATCACATGGCCCGCGCGCGCCGGCTGCATGCCCATGTGCGGCGCGCCTTTGCCTGGGACCGGCATGACGCGCTGCTGCTGCGCGCGCTGGAGCGGGTGGTCGGGTGAGAATCCTGCATCTGATCACGCGGCTGGATGGCGGCGGGTCGGCGGTGAACACCTTGCTTGCGGCCATTGCCCAGCAGCGGGCGGGGCATGCGGTGACGCTGGCGCACGGGCCGGGGCTGGAGTCGGCGATGGGCGAGACGGAACGCGAACAACTGGAGGCGCGGCTGGCCCGGTTTCGTGATGCCGGCGGGTGCTTGCATGTGTTGCCGCATTTGCTGCGCGCGCCGGGTGCGCATGATTTCACGGCCTGGCGGGAGACGCGTCGGTTGGTGAAGGAAGATTTCGATGTGGTGCATACGCATACATCCAAGGCAGGCGCGCTGGGACGGATGGCGGCGTGGAAGCAGGCGCGGGCGGTGGTGCATACGCCGCACGGACATGTGTTTCACGATTATTTCGGGCCATTGAAAACACGGGTGTTCCTGGCCGTGGAGCGCAGGCTGGCGCGTCGTTGTCATGCCTTGGTGGCATTGACCCGGGCCGAGCGCGACGATCATCTTCGATTGGGTGTGGGGCGGCCGGAGCAATGGCATGTGATTCCCAGCGGGGTGGACGTGCGCGCCATCGGCCGGGCGGTGGAGGCATGGCAAAAGACGCACGGCCATGCGATGCGCCAGGATGCGGTGAGCGTGGGCAGGTTGGCGCCGGTCAAGGGCATGGACAGGCTGTTGCATGCATGGAAGGAGGTGTGCCGTCGCAAACCGGATGCGAGGCTGGTCATCGTGGGCGATGGCGAGGAGAGGGCGCGGTTGCGGGCGCTGGCGGTTGAATCGGGCATGGAGGAGCGGGTGCATTTCGCGGGATGGGCCGATCCTGTTCCCTGGCTGGCATCGGCGCGTTGCTTTGTGCTGCTTTCGCGCAACGAGGGCATGGGGCGCGCCGCGGTGGAGGCGCTGGCCGCAGGGTTGCCGTGCGTGGTGGCCGATGTGTGCGGTCTGCGTGAAGTGGTGACGCCCGAGTGCGGCGTGCGTGTGGATGCGACGGATGCGCGCGCGGTGGCCGATGCGGTGTTGCGCGACTGGCCGGAGGATGTGGCCAGGGCGTGCCGAAAGCGGGCGGAAGCCTATTCCGTGGAGGCCATGACGGATGCGCTGGACGCATTGTATGCGGCCCTGCTGAACGAGAGCGGCGCATGATGCGCGGGGCATGGTGGCTGGTGTGGCTGCTGGCCATGCCGGGCATGGCGACGGCGGGTGCGACGATGCCGGACACGGTGCCGCTGCGCATGGTGATGGATGTGCGCAGCGTGCATTCGGACGGCGCGCATGATTTCGACGCGTTGATTGCGATGGCGAAGGTGCGCGGCGTGGATGTGTTGGCCTTTGGCGAGCACGACCGGTTTGACGTGCGATTCGGGCTGGCGCCCGTGCCGCAATGGCTGGGGTATTCGATGTCGCATCCCTCCCTGTATCGCACGGGACTGGACGCCTTCTTCGATGATCTGGCCCGCGCGCGGCGGAGGCATCCGGAGATGACGTTGCTGGCCGGCACGGAATCCATTCCCGGCTACCGCTGGAGCGGCATTCCGTGGGTGGATCTGACCCTGCACGATGTCGAGCGGCACATCATCGCCCTGGGCATCGAGCGGCCGACGCAGGTGGAGGCATTGCCGAGCTATCGGTTGACGAACATACGCGGCCCGTTCCGGTTTTCGATGGTGTTCTGGCTGGCGCTGACCGGGGGAGTGCTGGCGGTGCTGATCCGGCGGCGCCGGCGCGGTGTGGCGCTGTTGTTGTTTGCATCGTTGGTCGCGTTTCTGTCGGCCTGGCTGATGCGGCCGGCCGTGGATGCGGACGCGGCGTTCATTCGCGCCGCGCACGGGCAGGGGCTGTTCGTCGTCTGGGCGCATCCCGGCACGCATTCGGGCGTGCGGCCGGGGCCGATGGGGGTGCGACTGGACACGCCCCCCTACAGCGCCCGCGTGTTCGCTCCGCCGCATTCGGGCGAGGAGGGGGCGGATGCGTTCGCCGCCATCTACGGTGATTCGGACGACAATTGCGAGCCGGGCGGACGCTGGGATCGCTACATGCTGAACTATATGGCGGGCCTGTATCCGAAACCGATCTGGGCCGTGGCGGCGGGCGATTTCCACAAGCAGGGCGAATCGGGGGAATATCTGGGCAATCACGCGATGGATGTATGGACCGTGCATGGAGCGAAGACGCCGGAGGCGGTGATGGCGGCGCTGCGCCGGGGACGCATGGCGGCCTGGCGGATGCCGCGTGACCGGAATCTGTATCTGGCCGCGTTGTGGATGGACGACGGTCGCGGGCATCGCGCGCTTGTGGGTGGAAGGCTGATGTCCGGCGGGCAGGTGCGGCTGCATGCCGTGCTGGGGGAGCGTGGCGGGAAGACGGGTGCGTTGGCGTCGTTTCCCGCGCAAGTGATCGTGGACGGCCAGGTGGTGGCGCGGCCCATGCTGGGCGTGGGGCGGGCGCTGGACATGTCGTTGCAGCTGGCGCCGGGCGCACACGTGATTCGCCTGCGCATTCCGATGTGGAAGGGCGTGCGCATGGAGGCCAATCCCTTTCTGGTGCGGGTGCCGGGATGAGCCTGGTGGCCATTCATCAACCCAATTTCCTGCCGTGGCCGGGCTTCTTTCACAAGTGGATGCTGGCCGATGCGATGGTGCTTCTGGACACGGTGCAATACGAGAAG